>JAFRXJ010000023.1 GCA_017441525.1 Acholeplasmatales bacterium
AGAGTCAAAGCTCTAAATGGTTTTAACGAGATCACATATGTGTCTCAATGATTAAATAACTTTCCATCACTACTATTATACATTAATATTAGAAATAAAAAAACTAAGAGATTAACTCCTAGTTTTAGTATACGAAAAGAGATTGTTTTAACAATCTCAATTAATTCATATGAATAGCAACTGAAGCTATAACTAATACAACAAACACAATCGCAAGTACTGCAGTAGTTCTTTGCATGAACATTTCAATACCACGAGTTTTTTGGTTTTTAAATAGCTCAGATTTGCTTCCGTTGAAGGCATCATTAATATCATCTTTTGATGCTTGAAGCATAACTATAACAATTAATAAGATTGCAACAATAGCAACAAATATATCAATTACAAACATTTTGATACCTCCTTTTTTAAACTACTTGTTTATTATACATAAATAATTTATTTATTGCAAGTGATTTTATTATTTATTATTTTATAATATCTAAAACAAGTGGTGTAGCTTCATAAGATTCTTTAATCTTATATGCATCTAATACCATATTATAAATATCTTTATCTAAATTATCATCAGAATATAGCTTTGCCAAGACATCACCAACATTTACATAATCTCCTGGTTTCTTTTCAAGTACAATACCAACTCTTGGGTTAATAATATCATCTAATTTGATTCTTCCTGCCCCTAATTTCATTGATGCATTTCCAATCATTAAAGAATTAATATTATTAACATAGCCACTATTTTTAGCTATAACATCATATACATATTTTGATTTATCAAATTTACTAGGATCATAAATATATGATGCGTCTCCATGCTGTGCTTCAACAAGATCAGCAAATTTTTTTAATCCTTCTTTATTTTCTATTTGTTTAATAGCTAAAGCCTTTGCATCTTCTATATTTTTAGCATAATTAGCTTCTAATATTAATTCTGCAGATGCTTCAATACATAAATCAGTAAAATCTTTTGGACCATTACCATTTAATGTATTAATTGCTTCTATTACTTCAAGCGAATTACCTACTGCCTTACCTAAAGGATTTGACATATCAGTTAAGATTGCAGCAACTTTTTTTCCTTCCATCTTTCCAATTTGAACCATAGCTAAAGCTAGCTTTCTAGCTTCATCTAAGTTCTTCATGAAAGCACCACTTCCAACCTTTACATCTAAGACAATAACATCAGCACCTGATGCTAGCTTTTTAGACATAATAGATGATGCGATTAATGGAATTGAATCAACAGTACCTGTGACATCTCTTAGTGAATATAACTTTTTATCGGCTGGTACTAATTTTTTAGTTTGTCCAACTAATGCTACACCAATTTTATTAACTTGATTAATAAAATCTTCTTCAGAAATATTAACATCATATCCGGGAATAGATTCTAATTTATCAATTGTACCACCAGTATGACCTAAGCCTCTACCACTCATTTTCGCAACCTTAATTCCTAAAGATGCTACTAATGGGGCAACAACTAAAGAAGTTTTATCTCCAACTCCTCCTGTTGAATGCTTATCGACCTTAACACCTTTTATCTTTGATAAATCAAGGATATCACCGCTATTTAGCATTGCTTTAGTTAAATAATATGTTTCTTCAGGATCCATTCCTTTAAAATATATAGCCATTAAAAAGGCACTAATTTGATAATCAGGTATTACATCATTAGTATATCCATTAATAGCAAATTCTATTTCCTCTTTATTTAATTTATTACCATTTCTTTTCTTTATAATAATATCAATTATATTCATAAAACCACCAACTATAATTTATTATAAATACCTAATATTTCTATCATAAATCCTTTTTTACTTAATTCATCCTTTAATCTATCAAGTTTCTTAATAGAATCTTTCTTTAAAGATAATTCAATATAAAATTTATATTGTCCCATTTCTGTTCTCATTGGTCTAGACATAATAGAATTCATATTGATATTTAAATCACTTAATTCCTTTAATATTTCAAATAAAATACCGGGTCTATCCTCTTTAATAACAATAACAATAGATGCATCTATTTCATCATTATATTTAACATGTTCGTTCTTTTTACTAACAATAAAGAATCTAGTTTGATTATTTCTTCTATCAGCTACATGTAATATTTTAGTCTTATAATCATTATTCTTTAATGAATGCATTGGAATAATTGCGCCAAATGTATTATCAGCTTCATTAATTTTATTTACAGTAACTGAATTAGATTGAGTTTGAATAATATTAAAATCATATTTAGAAATAAAATCAATACATTGACCATAAACCTTAAATTGACAATATACATCCTTACAATCTTCTGGCTTTGAGGCATTTGTTACAAATGCGAAATCTATATCTAATTTAATTTGATCTATTATTTTAAAATCATTAGATATAATTGTATCCATACTTTCTAAAACAAAACCATCTAAAGTATTTTCAAATGGTAAAATAGCTAAATCAGTTTCCTTTAAAGCTAGAGATGTTTTTAAAATAGATGGATAATATTCAATTTCTGCATCTAAATCATTATTTTTAATATATAGTTTAGCAGCAATATCTGAATAAGTTCCCTTAGGACCTAAAACCGCCATCTTTTTCATAAATAACACCCTCCTTTAAATCTCTCATAATATAATCATTTTTACTAAAATAATAAACACTAATATTTTTTTCTTCTTTCAAAATATAAAAATGATTATCTTTTATTATAACTGCTGAATCTTCTTCTATTCCAAAAGAATCATAATTATAATTTTTAACTTCATCATTATATATTATTAAATCTTCATTTTGATAATGTGGACAAATACCTAAATCTAGGATACCAAGTCCATCAACCATTTTATAATTATAATTATGGAAATTATCACTATACATATATTTATCACCCATACATGCCTTGCAATAAAGCATAGCACCGGCAGATGAGCCTGCATATATTTTATTTGTATCTAGATATTTATATAGAATTTTATCTAATCCTTTTTCTTTAAATAAATCTATTAAATCATCAGATACACCACCACCAATATATAATATATCAGTGTCGCTTAATAAATTATCAAAATTATTAATATCATCTAAATTCATGTAATATACATCAACATCTAGACTATTAATTAATAATTTAAATCTATCATTTGATTTTTTATAATTTTTAGCAGCGAATGGAAAATATAATAGTTTAGGTCTTTTTTTATTAGTTAATTCTAATAAATGATTTTCTATCTTATTAGATAATACTTCTTTATTCATTTTTCCACCAATAAGACAAAAAGTAACCATATTATTCTCCGTTTATTCTAGCTTCTAACCTATAAATTGGTCCAAGCTTAGACCATTTATCTTCAAATTCTGTAGTAATATTATCAGGATATTTTTCAATATCTTTGTGTAAGTCTAAAGAAATATTAGAAATTGAATATCCGTTATTAGATATTGATTCTAATGAATATTCAAATAAACCCCTATTATCTGTTTTAAAGAATATTTCTCCAGTAGATGGTAATACCTTTTTATATTCTTCTAAAAATAATGGAGATGTTAATCTTCTTTTAGCATGATGCTTCTTTGGCCATGGATCACTAAAGTTTAAATATATTCTATTTATTTCATCCTTTGTAAAATAATTAGATAACATTTGTGCATCCAATACACAAAGCTTTAAATTATTTAATTCCATATCTAATACCTTTTCTAGGCATCTTAATAATACAGAATCAAATTTCTCTATTGCGATGTAATTTATATTTGGATTTCTATTAGCTAAGGTAGATATAAATTGACCTTTACCACAGCCTATTTCTATATGGATTGGATTATTATTTTTAAATAATTCATTCCATTTGCCTTTATATTCTTCTGGATTAGAAATGAAATATGGATTATTATTTTGTTCTAATCTTTCTTTTGCGTTTTTTACTTTTCTTAATCTCATTATTTTGTAAGCTTGATTATTGCCTTATAATATATTTCTATCAATTTATAAAAATCATCTAGATACATATATTCATTGGCTATATGACAAACATCCTCTCTTCCTGGAAATAGTGGTCCAAATGCGACTGCGTATTTACATTCACGTGCGTATGTTCCACCACCTATTGTAAATGGCTTGTTGATAGTATCTTTTGTAACATCAACATAGGCCTCCATTAGCTTCTTAACTAAATCTGATTCTTTAGAAATATAATGACTATTAGATTTAGATAATATCTTATAATCATATTCATAATCTTTTGTTATTGAAGCTATATTTGATTCTATAATATTAAAATCATTATCTTTAGGACAACGACAATTAATACCTATTTTTCCTTCATAATTAGATATATCTACTAATGCGAAATTAGATGTTAATTCACCTAAATCATCATCTATATCATAATAATTAGCTTTTTTACCATATACATCATATAGATAATATTTAGATACAAATTCAGCTAATTTAGAATCTGAATATTGATTTAAAAAATCAAATAAGATATATGCTGCGTTTATGCCGTTTTCAGGACACATTGCATGAGCGGCAACACCATATGCTATATATTCTTCTCCATCAATTTTTCCTTTATAATTATTATCTTTAAGGAATTTTAAATATTCCTTCTTTAAATCAATATTAATCATCATTTTGGCTAACGATGGTACAATATTGTATCTTTCACCTGCTTCAAATGATTTAATTATGTTATCTTTAACTAATAAATCATAACTCATTATTCCCTTTTCACCATGAATTAATGGAAATTCAGCATCTGGTGAAAATGCTAGATTTGGTTCTGGTTGAAACATAAAATATTTCTTTATACATCTAGAGCCTGATTCCTCATCAAGACCAAATATTAATCTTATTCTTTTATTAGGAATATATCCTTCATCCTTTAAGATCTTCATTGCGATATATGAAGCAACAAACGGACCCTTATCATCCATTGTTCCTCTTCCATATAGCTTATCATCTCTAATATCTAGCATAAACGGATTAGAATCCCATTCATCTTTATTTACTGGGACAACATCTAGGTGAGCTAAAATACCTAATATTTCTTTTCCTTCACCATATTCTATATGTCCTGCATAATTAGATGCGTTAAATGTTTTAAATCCATCTAGGTCAGCATACTCTAACATATAATTTAGGCATTCGTTTAGATTATCACCAAATGGTGTTTCACTATCCGGATTAAATTCATCCAAAATAGATTCATATGAAATTAATTTTCTAAGTAAAGATATAACTTTATCTTTATATTTATCTAATTTGTTTTTAAAATCCATAATGCCCCTCATAAAAAAATAAAACAAAATAAATCAACGATAATTTATTTTGTTTCAATTAATATTAGATTTCTCTGCCAAGTTGTAATGCTGATATTTGTTTTGAAATTGTTTCAAGGGCTTCATTTTCATCTTCACCCTCGCATTTGATTTCAATTACTGTTCCGCTATAAATGCCAAGTGACATTACACCCATGATTGATTTGAAGTCTACTGTCTTCTTTAAGGCAGATAAGCTAATATCTGATTTAAAGTCCATCGCCACCTTAACAAGTGTTGTTGCAGGTCTAGCATGAATACCTTGTTCGTTAGTAATTCTAAAGCTCTTTTTAACCATATTATTTCATCTCCTAAAGTCTAGCATTTAATGCTTTTTGTATTGTTTCTGAATCTAATCTAAATAAGGTTTTTATGATATTTCCTGTAACAAACACACCAGATGTTGCTACTGCCTTAATACCTTCTAAATTAACCTTATCTAGGTCATTAACTGTAATTTTTAATCTTCCGTTATCAACATTTATTTGATTAATATTATCTTTTTCTCCCAATAAAGATAATAAATTATTTATAAATTCATCATCGATTTTCGGACCCTTTTTACTGCCTTTCTTAGCGAAGAATATTAATAAGACTGCAATTATTAATACTACTGCTCCACCAATTACTGCGAATATCCAAGGGTTATCAGTGAAAAAGTTTAAAAAACTAAGGATATTCAACATAATCACTCCTAACTATATATATTATATAAAAAATTTTATTTTTTATCAATTAAAAGTAATAAAAAACGACCGAAGTCGTTTTATTTTGTATAACCAAATTTTTTAAAGAATTCATTCTTAAAATCTAGTAATCTATCTTGTTTAATTGCTTCTCTTATATCTCTCATTAAAGTCTTTAAGAAATATAAATTATGATATGTGATTAATCTCATACCTAATATTTCATCAGCCTTAACTAAATGATTTAGGTAAGCTCTAGTGAAATTTTTACATACATAACAATCACATTCACTATCTAAAGGCTCTTTACTATATTTTAATTCTAGATTCTTAATTTGAATTTTACCATTATGAGTGAATGCCGAACCGTGTCTTGCGTTTCTTGTAGGTAAAACACAATCATACATATCTATTCCATTCATCGCACCAACAACTAAATCATCTGGTGAGCCTACACCCATTAAATATCTAGGCTTATCTTTTGGCATAATATCTTTTAAATATGCTAACATTTCATACATATCTTTTTTAGATTCACCAACAGATAAACCACCAATTGAATAACCTGGGAAATCAATTTTAGTAAGCTCTTCTACACAATATTTTCTAATTTCTTTATTTCCTCCACCTTGGACAATACCAAATAAGGCTTGAGTTTCAGGGTTCTTGTGTGCTTCTTTTCCTCTTTTTGCCCATCTAATAGTTCTATCAACTGATTCTTTCATATACTTTTCGTCAGAATCAAAAGGAGGGCATTCATCAAAAGACATTATAATATCTGCCCCTAGGTTATTTTGAATTTCTATTGATTTTTCAGGTGATAAGAATAATTTTTCTCCTGATTTATGATGTCTAAATTCAACACCTTCTTCAGTTATCTTTCTCATTTTAGATAATGAAAATACTTGATATACTCCTGAATCTGTAAGTAAGGCTCCATTCCAATTCATAAAGCCTCTAATACCACCAAAATTCTTAATTAACTCATCACCTGGCTGAAGCCATAAATGATAAGTATTACCAAGTATTAAACCATCAGATACCTCTTCTATTTCAGAAGGTATTAATGTCTTAACTGTTGCCTGTGTACCTACTGGCATAAAAATTGGGGTTTCAAAATCTCCATGAGGAGTATGTAATATTCCATATCTAGCACCTGTTTGCTTACACTCATGTATAAGCTCATATGTAACAGGTTGCTTCATTATCTTATCCTCTTAATTGTCTTCATTTTAATATCAGCAAGTGGCTTATCATTTCTATCTGTTGCAGTTTCTGCAATCTTATCAACAACATTGATACCATCAACTACAACACCAAATCCTGCATATTCTCCATCTAGGTATGGCGCATCATCATGCATAATAAAGAATTGGCTAGATGCACTATTTGGGGCTGATGTTCTTGCCATAGAAATTACACCTCTATTATGGTGTAATAAGTTTCTAACACCATTAGCTAAAAATTCACCCTTAATTGTCTTCATGCTTCCACCCATACCAGTACCAGATGGATCTCCACCTTGGATCATAAATCCGGAAATTACTCTATGGAAAATAATACCCTTATAGAAATCCTTAGAAACTAAATCTAAGAAATTTTCTACTGTTATAGGGGCTACCTCAGGAAATAATTCAACTGTAATATCACCTAAATTTTCTACCTCGATAACAACTCTAGGGTTCTTATCATTTAAATACTTTTCATAATTCATATTTTTCTCCTCTCTATTCTATAAACATTGCATCACCAAATGAGAAAAATCTATATCTTTCCTTTACAGCTTCCTCATAGGCTTTTAATATGAACTCTCTTCCGGCTAAGGCACTAACTAGCATTATCAATGTTGATTTTGGTAAATGGAAATTAGTAATTAAGGCATCAATTGCCTTAAATTTATAGCCTGGATAAATAAATATATTTGTATTCTTACATTCAGGATAAAATAATCCATCCTCATGTATTGCTGATTCTAATGTTCTTGTAGATGTTGTACCTACAGAAATAATTCTTTTTCCAGCCTTTTTAGCTTCATTTAATAATCTTGCAGATTCCTCAGATATTTCATAATATTCACTATGCATTTCATGCTTAGATGCATCCTCTTCTGTAACTGGTCTAAATGTACCAAGTCCAACATGTAATGTTACAGGAATTATTTGAATACCTTTAGCTTTAATCTTTTCTAATATTTCAGGTGTGAAATGAAGTCCAGCTGTAGGTGCTGCGGCAGAACCTGGGTTTTTAGCATATACTGTTTGATATCTATTCTTATCTTGTAATTTTTCATGAATATATGGTGGAAGTGGCATTTCACCTAACTTATCTAATATTTCTACTAAAATACCATCATATATTAATTCAAATTTACAAATACCCATATCTAAGAGCTCTATACATTTAGCTCTTAAAAGACCATCTCCAAAAGAAATAATTGTTCCAATTTTAACTCTTTTTTGAGGCTTAGCTAATGTCTGCCAAATATTATTACCTAAATCCTTCAATAATAATACTTCAATTACAGCTCCTGTATCTTCCTTATGACCAATTAATCTTGCAGGAATAACCTTTGTATCATTTATAACTAATACATCATTTTCACTTAATCTATCTACAATGTCATAAAAATGCTTATGTTCAATTGTCTTCTTTTCTCTATTTAATATCAAAAGTCTTGATGAGCTTCTATCATTTAATGGTGTTTGAGCTATCAATTCTTCTGGTAAATAATAATCATAATCTGATGTCTTTAACATATTATCCTCTTTAAGCAAAAATGCCTCTATAATATTTTACGCCAAGCTTATCATAAGCCTTCTCTGTAGCAATCCTACCTCTATTAGATCTTTTAATATAACCTTCTTGTAATAAATAAGGCTCATAAACATCTTCTATAGTAGATACCTCTTCAGAGATTGTTGCAGCAAGTGATTCTACACCAACAGGACCACCATTAAATATTTCAACAATTGCTTTTAAATATCTATAATCAGTATAATCTAAGCCATCATTATCAATTCCTAACTTAGACAATGCATCCCTACAAATATCTAATGTGATTTCACCATTGTTTTTAACATCGGCAAAATCTCTTACTCTTCTAAATAATCTATTTGCAATTCTTGGTGTACCACGAGATCTCATCGCAAGCTCAATAGATGCATTTTGATCAATTTTTGTTTCATGAACCTTTGCAGTTCTTGTAACAATTGAATTTAATTCATCAATTGTATAATAATCCAATCTTAAAACAACACCAAATCTATCTCTTAGAGGTGCTGATAGGTCACCAAATCTAGTTGTTGCACCAACCAAAGTGAATGGAGGTAAATCAACTCTAATGCTTCTAGCTTGAGAATCTTTTCCAACCATAATATCTAGTTGATAATCTTCCATTGCGCTATATAATACTTCTTCAACATATCTAGGCAAACGATGTATTTCATCAATAAATAATACATCGCCCTCCTCTAATGTTGATAATACGGCTGCTAAATCGCCACTTCTTTCAATCGCTGGACCAGAAATAACTTTCATATTAACACCTAGCTCGTTTGCGATAATTTGAGCTAATGTAGTTTTTCCAAGTCCTGGAGGACCATAAAGTAATGTATGGTCTAAAGCTTCATTTCTCTTTAAGGCAGCCTTGATATATACCTCTAGCATTTCTTTGGCTTCTTTTTGGCCTATATATTCAGTTAGCTTTTGTGGTCTTAATGACAATTCTTCTGATTCATCATCTAATTGTTCATTAGGATCAACAACTCTATTTTCTAAATCACTCATAATAACTCCTATTTAACTAACTGCTTTAAAGCTTCCTTAACTAATACACCAACATCTTGTGTTGTATCTAGCTTCGCAATAATCTTAGTAATTTCCTTTTTGCCATAACCAAGTGCGATTAAGGCATCTTCTACATCTGTAAGCTTAGATGATGATTTAATAATTCCATCCTCATCATCAGTAAATGAAAGCTTTCCCTTTAAATCTAAAATGATTTGTTGACTAGCTTTTTGACCAATACCCGGGAATTTTCTTAAATATCTATCATTTCTTGCTTCAATTGCATTAATAATTTCTTTCACACTACCAGATGCTACTATTGAAAGTGCACTCTTAGGTCCAATACCATTTACACTAATAAGCTTTAAAAATAATTCCTTTTCATCCTCATGAATAAAACCATAAAGCTCTATACCATCGTCTCTTACTGCTTGGTAAGTATAAATAGTGTAATCTTCATTTAATTTATAACTATATGGGTTACCAACTATAATCAAATAGCCGATACCATTATTATCACAAATAATATATTTTGGACATATTTTTGTCACTTTTCCTTTTATATAACCATACATAATATCACCTTTTTAATAATACCATAAAGGATGGTAAAATTAAAGGGTAATAAAAGACTTTAATATTATTAAATAATATTAGAACCTTGTATTTTATGCCACTTTTTATAAAAATAGTAAACTATTTTTATAAAAAGAAAAACTATTATATCAGTATAAAAATTTTTCAAGAAAAAATAAAATTTATATTTTTTTCTAAATCTTTACTAAAAGTCGTTTTAATTATATAATATAATTAAATTTTATGGGTAGGTGAGAACATTGAAGAGCTTTGATGAATGCTTAGAAAAATTTAATAATAAAATTCAAGAATTCATCAATGAATATAGACTTCTTGATGACAAAAAACCATTTACTCTTGAAATCATAGATGATATCGCAAAGATATTAAATGACAATTATTCTTCTTCTATCTCTGAAATATCATCATTTGAAAGAAGAAAAACAAAACTAGAAGAAAGCTTTACTAAGACCTTTAATGAATTTACTAGAACCGAAAAGAAAAGAAAAAATGAATTAAAGGAAAAGAAAGAAAACATCAAAAAAGATTTAGAAAATAAAATTAATTATTCTAAAAAAGAATTAACAGAACTTAAAAAACAATATGAAAAGAATGAATATGAAACAATAAATGATATTAATTTCTATGTTGATTCTTCTAACCAAAATATCGATATGTTCGAAATAGAATATAAAGATACTACAAATAGATTTGCCTACCAAATTGGTGTCGCAAAGTCTTCTTATAATTCTAATATTGACATATTCAATTCTCAACTTGAAAGTCAACTAGAAAAGCTTGCTGAAGAATATAATAAAAATATAGAGTCAAGCAAATCTAATTTCGAGTCATTAGTTGAATCATATAACATTGTTATTAATGAAAAGAATCAATTAATTGAAAATAAAAAACAAGAATATAACGAAGCTAAAATCACATTAAACAATAAAAAGAGACAAGAATATGTAACATTAAATAATAAGATTAGAGAATTTAGTGATGTTAAAAATGCTAAAATAACTGATTATAAAAATGCTTATGTTGAAGCTCAAACTAAAGATAATACTGAAAAAGAGCATAACAATAGTGATTATAAAGTACAAAACTTTAGAGCTAACAAGGAATTCGTTAAGAATATCAATTAACTAGATAATAAGATTAGAATACTTCGTGAGGAATTTGATAATTATTGCCAAGAGATTAATCAAAATAAATATTACAACATTTATGATCTTCATTTAGAACAAGAAAAGCTTGTTAAACAATTCATGAAAAATGAAAAAGACGAGAAAAAGATAAAACAAGAAATCAAAAAGATTAATAATTTATACTACTCTCGTATTATGGAAGAAGATAAAAAAACTGAGAAGGTATTACAGGCTGCTGAGAAAGAATTTACTATTAATACTCAAAAGGAAGTATACCAAAAGAAAATCTTGGATATAACAAGAAACACATTCTTCAACAAGCTTAACGAAAAACAAACAAGAAATAATAAATATTATCAGGAAAAAACTAATGGATATGAAGACTTATATAACTATAATTCTTCTGTTGCATTAACTGAATATAATAAAAAAGCTAATAAGGTATTATTAGATTCATCAATTAGAAATTTAGAAATTGAAAAGGAAATTGATGAAACAGATGCTAAATTCCAAATTCAAATTGAAACATTAACTGACGTTATCAAAAAGTATCAATTAGAAATTCAAATAGCTAAGAGATTAAATGATTTAAATATATTATTCTTAACTGAAAAATATAATAGGGAAGTTAGTTTCTTAACTGTTAGTAACTTATTAAAAATTGAAAAATGTAAGGTGCTAGATCTATATAATATTAATCAATATGAATTAAATATTAAAAATTCAAAGATTATATTAGATTACAGTAAGAATAAAATCAAAATTCAAAATGAAAAATATAAGACATTAAAACAACAAGATATTCTAATTCAAAATAAGCAGCTACAAAATATTATTTCAAAAACTGCGTTTGATGAATATTCAATCAACTTCTTCTCTAATATAGATGAAGAATTATTATCTAAGGAATATGCATATAATACTTCTATTAATAAAACTAAATTATTAAGAGAGAAATATATTGTAGCATTGGATTCATATCAAAATGTATTACAATCATTTATTATTCTATATTCAAACATGGCAAAAACATGGAATGATATAGTAGATTATATTTATGAATATATAACTAAAACAAATGATAAAATTGTAAGACATTTCCTTACAGCATTAGAAAAAATATTTGAAACATTATTAAATGACTTAAATGATACTTATAAAGAATTAATAACTTCTGAAATATCAAATGATGTTAAATTTGATAATGATTTTAAATATAAAGAATCATATGATGATATTAATAAAGCACTTCATAGTAAATTAGATGTTGTTAAAATCCAAAAAGACGCCTTAGTCTCTGATCTTGAAAGAATCAAACAAAGAAATGATGATTTAAGATTAAGAATATTTACATACCAATATGAAAAAGGTGGAAATAGACATGAAAGACATGTCAAAAAGAAAGAGATTAAAGCCAATATTAAGGAAGTAAAAGAAAACAGTGTTGTAATTGAAGAATTAAATGAAAAGATATCTGTATTAAATAAGAAAACTGATGATATCCAAAAGAAATATGATAAGCAATTTAATGCAGTAAAAACTGAACAGGACTCTGATAATGCTCCTTATCAATTCTTTAATACAAGTGTAAATAAAATGTATAACGAAATTAAAGAATATATCAATAATAAGGAAGACGATGATTCATTATCTCAAAAGGGTAAATATAAGAAAAAGATTAAATTCCTTAGTGAAGATATAAATTCAGAATTATTCAATAATACAACTTTATTTAGTATTAAATATCAAGAAAACTATAATGCTTCTTCTGAAAAGATAAATAGAAATTATGAAGAGGATTTAGATAATTATAAAAAGATAAATGATGCTAATTATGAAAAGGCTAAAGATAAATTCAACAAGGATAACCAAGTTGAATTAAATGAAATTAAGAATCTAATTATTGAAAAAACTAATATTGAAAAATATTATAATAATATCATTTCTAAAAATGATATTGATCATAAAAAAAATATTAATGAAATATATTTAGCTAAGAAATCAAACACAAATCAATTCTATACTGAGCTATACGCTGTTGGTGATAATTTAAAAGATATTGAAAAGGATTATTATCAATTTGTTAAATCTCATAGTGAAAAATATGAAATTGATAAACAAATTATTATTGATGAGACAATAGAAACTAAGAATGGATATAATGAAACATTAAAGAATTATATCAATAATCGTAAAGCTATTATTAATCATCTTCCTTCTGCGATTAAAGCAAACGAAAAGGAATTAATTGATACATATAAGACTAAGAATAAAGAATTAGATGAAAAGCTTGTTTTAAATAAGAAGGAATTGAATGCTAAAAATAGAGCTGGTAAGAGAAATCTTAATATTATTGAACTTAACTACAATACTGCAGTAGTAAAGCTTGATGCAAAGGATAGAGTACAAAAAGCAAAAGAGAAAAAAGCTTTTGCGAATGCTCTTGCTAAAGCAAATTAAAAAAGCTATCGAGTTATTATAAATCGATAGCTTCTTTTTTTATTTTCTAACTAACCAATCTGGAACTTGAGATTTTGTTTGAGGCTTGTTGTCAGAATCAGTTGTCTTTTCAACATGCTGCATAGTGTTATGCTTCTCATTCTTCTTTTGTTCCTTTAATTGAAGTTTTCTTCTCTTTTCTTCTTCCTTCTTAAGGCGTCTTTCTTCTTTCTTGCCCATACCAGTTTCGAAGATTTCTCTCATTCTTTCATCAGATGCATCTTGAGCTGTTTCTTCAGCATCATCATTTTCAATATCATATGTGATATTTGTATCTGACATATTTCTGAATATTTCTTCAGCAAGGTCTTCAAATCCGTTATTTTTAGCTTTTAATTCGTATCCTGTAGCAATTACAGTGATTACAATTTCATCGCCTAAATCGTTATTTACAGCTGTACCATAAATGATATTTAAGTCCTTACCACTGTTATTTCTAATTTCAGCTAAGGCTGCTTCTACTTCACCTAAAGATAAATCTTGGCTTGCGATAATATTTACTACTGCGTCAGTTGCATTTTCAATTGTTACCTCAAGTAAATCTGAATGAATTGCAAGTCTTGCAGCTTCAATTGCTCTATTATCACCCTTTGCAACACCGATACCTAATAGGGCAGTACCTTTATCAGCCATAACATGTCTAATATCAGCAAAGTCGATATTGATTAATTCTGGTAATACGATTGTTTCAGAAATACTTTGAACAGCTTTTCTTAATACATTATCTGCTTCTCTAAATGCAGCTAATACTGAAGTGTTCTTAGGTAATGTCTTTAATAATCTTTGATTTGGAACAACGATTAATGTATCAACATATTGTCTAATTTCTTCAAGACCAGCAACGGCATTTGCCATACGTGTAGGTCCTTCAAATTGGAATGGCTTTGTACAAACACCGATTGTTAAACAACCATGCTCACGAGCTATTCTTGCAATAATTGGGGCAGCACCTGTACCAGTACCTCCACCCATTCCGCAGGTGATAATAACCATTTGAGCGTCGCCAATCATTTCATGTATATCATCTTCAGACTCTAAAGCAGCGGCACGACCAACATCTGGTTCTGCACCAGCACCTTGACCATGTGTTTTAGTTTTGCCGATAAGTAGTCTGTTTTCAGCTCTTGATCTTTTTAAGTCTTGAGCATCGGTATTGACTGCATAAAATTCTACTCCTCGTACTTCATTTTCAATCATATGATTAATAGCATTTTTACCAGCTCCACCAACACCTATTACCTTGATTTGTGTGTGTACAACCTGTAATGAATCTAATTCATCAAAAATCATGATAATATTCCCCTTTCTTTTAGTCTAAATTAATTTCAATCCTGTATTATTAATTATATGTTAAATATAATTATTTTTCAATAATTTCAAATTGAGAAAATTAAAAAAATTTTTATTTCTTTTTAAGATGTCCAAAAGGAATAAAAAGATACCCATTTTTTAATAAATCAGGCATCTTTTCATTATTTTTTATTCTATTTACTTTCAGTTAATTTGCCGCCACAATTTACACAGAAATTAGCATCTGGTGCGACAAATGAGTCACAATATGGACATACTTTTCTAGTGTCCTTTTTCATTTCATTGTATACATTTTCAGCAGTGGCATCTCTTGCGCCATCATATGCTCCATCTGCCATACCGCTTTCCTTTTTATCAGCATATTCTATATCTTTTTCATTGACTATGCCATCACCATTGGCATCTCCTACTTCTTTTAGCTTCTTTTTGTATGCAATATATACTCTAATTGTGTTTGCTGATAGGGCAAGTCCTATTACCCAAAATATACCACCAATAATTGCTGCAAGAGGCGTTTGATCATTAAATGAATAATCAGCAGGATTTAAAAGATGAACATGTATTGTATATTTTTCGCCTTCTAAAATACTATAATCTCCTGATGCTGTTAAATCATCATCACCATATCCTGTATAAGTTTTTCCGCCAACTTCATACTCAAAATCATAAACTTCATATTTTTGATTTGTTTCAGTATCTGTTGCCATACTAGTCTTAGTAATTACCGCAGTTGCAGTTCTTGGAGTCGATAATGATAAAAATACTATAAGTCCAATAAATATAAATACTATTCCAACAATCAAACTAGTAAAAAAAGAAATAGGCTTACCATTTCCTGACATACCATAATATGGTCCGTAATGTCTTCTACCATCTATGTAATGAACGCCTCCAACTACATGGTGTGAATGGTGATGATAACCCCCACCACTTGAATGTGAGCTATGATGTGATCCACCATGAAACCCTCCACTATGTCCTCCACTATGTCCTCCGTGAAATCCTCCCATAAAAACCTCCACAAAAATCATAAGAACTTTGCTTCAAATTATAGCATAAAATTTTAATTTTAAAAATAAAAAAGAGATATGTTTTCATATCTCTTCTATTCTTCTTTCTTTTCGAATTTTTCTATTTCTTCAGGAGAAGCATCCTTTACAGTTACTTTCGCTAAAGTAATAGCACGATTTTTAACTTCATAAATGGCTATATTTAAGATTTTATTATAATCTTTATAGTCACCTGAGTCTTCATCTAATTTTGTATATCTAGCTAAATAATCAATATGGAAGCCTGCCACTGGTAAGCTTTCACATTTTTCAAATAACCAACCTGATATTTTTGATGGAACATCATCAGGAATATCACCTATTCCTAATCTATCAAATAAGTCTTCAACAAAGATTTCAGCATCAACAACATATGAGCCATCCTCTTGTCCTTCAAATCTTATATCGTTTCCACCAGGAACATCATGCTCATCATAAATCTCACCAACTAATTCTTCTATTGCATCTTCCATAGTAACGATACCTAATACATCACCATATTCACCAGATACAACAGCTAAATGAGTTTTAGCGGCTTGTAATTCACGAATTAAGTCATCAGCCTTCATAGCGGCTGAAACAAATTTAACAGGACGAATAAGCTTTCTCCAGCTTAATTTAGAATTCTTAACTAATGCTGGGAAGAAATCTCTTTCGTATAAAATACCTACAACATGATCTTTGTCCTTCTTATAAACTGGAACTCTAGAGAATGCATTATCTAGCATGAATGATTTAACCTCATCTAGATTAGATTCATAATCTATCATTTCAACCTTAATACGAGGGACCATAATATCTTCAACTGCAGTTTCACTTAAGTCTAAGACATTATGTAAAACATTGGCTTCCCTATTCTCAATCTCACCTGTATTTTCAAGCTCATCGATAATTACATTTAATTCTTCCTTTTCAATTTGGGAATCATCACTTGTATTTCTTGTTAATAGCTTTTGAATACCTACAAATATCATAACAAGTGGAAATAATATCAAAGATAAAATATACACTGGCCATGATACCTTTGTACATACTGCTTCAGAATGTGCCTTAGCTAACATCTTTGGAACAATTTCACCAAAGATTAATAATACTAAGGTAATTACTAAAGTAGTAATTAAAGATATGATATTAGCATCTTCAGATATAGCAAGCTGTGTAAAGAAAACAACTGCGATAGCTGATAATGCAACATTAACAAGATTATTACCAATTAATAATGTAGTTACAGTCTTATCAAATCTTTCGTATAAATAAATTGCCTTTTTAGCACCAGCAACCTTATTTTCTACTGCAATCTTTAATCTTGTATCAGACGCACTAGAAAACGCAGTTTCTGACATAGAGAAAAACGCAGATAAAAGAACTAAAACTAACATCAATATGAAAATTGGTGTATTAAAGGCCGGGGGATTATCCGACAAGATGCACGATTGTATGTCCACTATCCATCACTCCTAAATTAATTAAGCTCTACCCTTATATTCACCAGTAGCTGTAGATAATGTAATCTTTTCGCCCTTTTCGATGAACATAGGAACTTTTACCTTATAACCAGTTTCAACAATTGCATCCTTTAATGCATTTGTCTTAGTATCACCCTTTACAGCTGGTTCTGTTTCAGTAATTGTTAAATCTACCTTATCAGGTAAAATAACACCTAAAATTTCAGTCTCATAGAAAGAAATACTTACATTCATTCCTTCTACCATGAAATTCTTTTCCCACTTTAATCTTTCAGCAGGAATTTCGATTTGCTCATAAGTTTCATTATCCATAAATGCATAAGAATCTCCTGAGCTATAGATAAATTGCATATCTCTCTTATCAATGAAGCATCTCTTGAATGCTGAATCAGAACCCTTTAATGCAGTTTCAGTAACAGCACCAGTTCTTAAATCTTTCATTTTAACTCTAACATATGCAACCTTATTTTGTAATACATGCATGAATTCCATAATTTGCATTAATTTACCATCATATTCGATTACAACGCCATTTTTTAATTCATTAACATTAATCATTTTATATTTCTCCTCTTACTTATAAATAAATATATGTTATTCTATCATATTATTTTATATTTTTCAAATAATTTATCGCATCGATATAGCTTAACTCAAATCTTCCAGCGAATGTTTCTGTACAAACACTTCTAATAAAATTAACTTTTCTAAAGTCTTCTCTTTCATCTACCTTAGATAAATGAACCTCAATTTTAGGTCCCTGAAACATCTCTAGGGCATCATGAATTGCGACTGATGTATGAGTATAAGCACCTGGGTTTATAACTATAGCATCAAAGCTAAATAAAGCTTCTTGAATCTTAGTTACAATATCGCCCTCATAATTAGATTGATAAAATGAAACATCAAAAAAGCCATCTGCTTCTTTTTTTATTAATTCATTAATTTCATCTAATGTTTTACTACCATAATGCTCCTTAGGTCTTTTACCTAGCATATTTAAATTAGGTCCATTAATTACTAATACCTTTTTCATTTTATCTCCTCACATATTTTATTGATTGCTTCATCGATATTTGAATTATCTACCTTTATATCAGCAAAGAAATCATATAAATCTTTTCTTTCCTCATATAATGTATAAACAGTTTTAGTTTGAAGCAATGGTCTTACTGTATCAGATAATGCTAATCTCTTTTCTAATTCTTTTAAATCAACATTTAAAAATACACAAAGTCCATTCATCAAATTCTTATGCTCTTTATTTTTAATTATTCCTCCACCAGTGGAAATAATTACATTATCTAAATCCATAAATTCCTTTAAGGTATTAGTTTCTAATTCTCTAAAGAATTTTTCTCCATAGGCTTCAAATATTTCATCAATAAACATTCCAGCCTTCATTTCAATATAATTATCCATATCAATGAATTTATAATTAATTTTTTCGGCAAGCTTTTTACCAAGTGTAGATTTACCACAGCCTGGCATACCAATTAGATATATTTTCATGATTCTAACCACCTATCGACATCTAATATAATATCATTTAACACTTCATCATGGCTCTTATTAGTTAAATCATAAAAATGTGTATCCATTTGATTTCTAAACCATGTTTCCTGTCTTTTAGCTAAATGTCTAGTATTTTTCTTAATTTCATCTACTGCGCTCTCTAAAGTAATTAGTCCATCAAAATATGGTACTAGCTCCTTATAGCCAATAGCGTGAGGATAAATATTATCATCATATAATGATTTAACCTCATCTAAAAGACCATCATTAATCATTATATCTACTCTTTTTTCAATTCTTTCATATAACTTTTCTCTTTCCATAGAAAGATAAATAATGAAATAATCATATACTTTTTCATTCTTTTTATCGAATGAATGAATAGATTGATTAAGCTCTTCTTTAACCTCTAGGGCTCTTAATACTCTCTTTCTATTATTTGGATGTATCTTTTCCATATCAATATTAGGATCTTTTTCTAATAATAATTTATATAATTCATCATTAGAATAATCCTTATATTTATCAGCAAATGAAAAATCTCTTTCAGATGCATTAAATTCATAATTATATAATACACTTTCAATATATAAGCCTGTGCCACCTGATATAATACAAGGCTTATTAGATTCTTCAATTATTTTTCTTGCTGCATCCTGGAAATCTTTAACACTATAATTATCCTTTGGATCTAGAATATCTATTAAATAATGCTTAACGCCATCCATCTCTTCTTTAGTTGGCTTAGCACTACCGATATCTAATCTTTTATATATAGCTACTGAATCTCCAGATATTATTTCAAAATTATAATGCTTAGCTAAATCAATAGCTAGCTTAGTTTTACCTACCGCTGTAGGTCCTACAACAACCAATACCTTTTTCATTTTGATTGAATCCTTTCAAACATTTTTTCGATATCAGGTATTGATAATTTAATGATAGTAGGTCTTCCATGAGGACATGTATATGGATTCTTACATTTATTTAGTCTTTCCATTAATACACTAACCTCATCATTAGATATTCTATGATTAGCTTTAATAGATGCCTTACAGCTGATTTGTTTAGTGATATAATCTCTAAAATACATTATATCAATCTTTTTATTCTCAGCCATCATCTCTATAATATCTAAGATACAATCAGTAGAATTTGAATCAGAAACCCAAAGCGGAATAGATCTTAATGTAAAATCAACTGGACCCGACTGTTCTAACCTAAATCCTATCTTTTCAAATTCATCTAAATGTTCTGATATAAATAACGCTTCTGATTTAGAGAATGTTAATATATCAGGTATTAATAAATCAGTTATAGGCTGATTTGGATTAGATAATAATTCATAATAATATTCATAATTGACTCTTTCTGCCGCAGCATGTTGATCAACTAAATACATACCATCATCATTTTGGAATATTAAATAAGTACCAAATACTTCTCCTACATATTCCATATATGGTATTTTCTTATCTATTATTATTTCAGTATTTTCCTTAACGATATCCATTGTTGAATTATAATCATTTACTACTTTTTCCTTTGGTTTTTCAGTAACTGATTTGATTTCTACCTTAGATAAATCCTTATTAGTTAAATCACTAACATAAACTGTTTGTTCTTCAAACATAGGCTGTTCAAAGATTGTAGTCTTAATATATGCTTGTTTAGGAGTTAATTCCCTTGTAGGAATATGCTTATATGATTCAAGCATATTTTTTATTTCTTTTATTAATCTTTCACAGATTTTATCTTCATTAGATATCTTAATTTCAGTTTTAGTCGGATGCACATTAACATCAATCAATAATGGATCAATTTCAAAATACATTATACCTAATGGATATTTATTAATTGGAATATATGTAGCAAATGCTTCTGTCACTGCCTTAGTGATATTATAATTCTTTACATATCTTCCATTACAAATCATTGTTATTTCTAGCTTGTTAGATCTATAAACCTCAGGTTTAGCGAATAATAATTTAACATTATATCCTAAATCTGTATATGAGGCTGAAATAGTCTTTTTAGCCACATCAGTTCCATATAATTCAGCCATTAGTGTTAAATCATTATTTTGTCCTGTAGTTTGAAATATAACCTTATCGTCTGAATAAATCATAAATTTAATATCAGGATGTGCCATAGCTATTCTATCTATAAAAAACATAATAGATGATAATTCAGTTTTGGCAGGCTTTAGATATTTCAATCTAGCAGGGGTATTATAGAATAAATTACTAACATTAATAGTTGTTCCCTTATTATGGTTAATAATACCGTCTTTTTGTTTAATGCCATATTTATATTGGCACATATAGCCTTCTTTTCCATCTTGAGAAGATGAAATAGTCATATTACTAACCTCGGCAATAGACGCGATAGCTTCGCCTCTAAAGCCTAATGTTTTAATTCTTTGTAGATCATATTCATTTTTAATTTTAGATGTAGCATGTGGTAAGAAGGCTAATAAGACATCGTCTTTATCCATTCCTTCTCCATCATCTACAACAATAATTTCATCTATGCCACCATTTTTTAAATAAACCTTAATCATAGAAGCTTTAGCATCAATTGAATTTTCAACTAACTCCTTAACGACAGATGATGGTCTTTCAACTACCTCTCCTGCCGCGATTAGGTTTGCAAGCTTAGGAGACATTTTAACAATCTTTGACATATTATATCTCCTTTAGCATATTTAAAATATTTAGGGCTTCAATAGGTGATATTCTATTAACATCAACCTCATCTAATGCTTTTTTAATCTTTTCAGCCTTAGATTCTTCAACAACCTCAGGCTTAGCTTCATATTCATCAAAATTAAATAAATCTAAGCTAATACTGTTATTAGTATTGTTATCCTCTTCAAGCTTTTGTAATACTTGCTTACTTCTTTCAATTAAGCTCTTAGGTAAGCCTGCAAGTGAGGCAACATTAATACCATATGATTTATCTGTAGGTCCATCTATTACCTTATGTAAGAATACAACACCACTATCAGTTTCTTTAGCTTCTACATGGACGTTCTTTAATCTCTTTAATTTAGATTCTAATGCAGTTAATTCATGATAATGTGTTGAAAATAATGTAATACATCCAACCTTCTCATGTAAATATTCTAAAATAGATTGAGCTAGTGCCATACCATCAAATGTTGCAGTACCTCTTCCTATTTCATCAAATAATACTAAGCTATTTTTAGTAGCATTAGAAATTGCATAATTAGCTTCAGTCATTTCAACCATGAATGTTGATTGACCTGATACTAAATCATCTGATGCACCTATTCTTGTATAGATTGAATCAAATATCATTAAATCTGCAGACTTCGCAGGAACAAATGATCCAATTTGAGCAAGAATAATTATTAATGCTAACATTCTCATATAAGTAGATTTACCACTCATATTAGGTCCTGTTATTAACATCATATTATATTTATTGATTACACAGTCATTAACAATATAATCAGGACCTATAATTGTTTCTAATACTGGGTGTCTTCCATCTACAATATTGACTACTCTATTTTCATTAAATGTTGGTCTAACATAATTATATTTTAATGCAATATCAGATAATGAAATAAAACAATCAATCACAGATATTACATCAGCAAGCTTTTGAAGGCTTACTATATATTTACAAGCTTCATTTCTTAAGCCTACAAATAATTCATATTCAATAGCTTCTATTTGGTCTTTCGCATTTAATACCATTTCCTCATATTGTTTTAATTCAGGAGTAATAAATCTTTCTGCGTTAACCAATGTAGCTCTTCTTTGATAATTTAGGTCTTCAGGAATATCTTTTATTGCCCCCTTAGAAACTTCAATAAAGTAACCTGTTACTCTATTGTATCCAACCTTAAGGGTTTTAATATTAGTTAATTCCTTTTGTTTAGCTTCATAATTTAAAATCCATTCCTTACCATTTTTAGAAATGTTTCTAATTTCATCAAGCTTTTCATTAAAGCCATCATTAATTAAGCCACCCTCTTTAACAGATAATGGTGGATTATCAACTAAGCTAATATCTAACAAATGACATAAATCTTCATGAATATCGATTGATTCTGATAATTCTTTTGCCTCAGCTAAATCTAATTTAGCTAAAGAATCTACTAATGTAGGCATAGCATGTAAGCTTCTTCTTAGCCATACTAAGTCTTTAGCATTAGCACTACCAGATGACATTCTACCGATAATTCTTTCTAAGTCATATACATTTTTAAATTCTTGTTTAATATCATTTTTAACAATAATATTTTTATTAAATGAATCAACAAAATCCAATCTTTTATTTATCTCAAATAAATCAGTTAATGGTTTATCAATCCACTTATGTAATAATCTAGAACCCATTGCGGTTTGACATTTATCAATAAGCCATAATAAAGAACCATTCTTTTGTCCTAATCTTAGTGTCTCTACTAATTCTAGATTCTTCTTTGTGAAGGCATCTAGATGCAAGTATTCCTTTGGATTATATGACATGAACTCTTTGAAAAATGTTGGTTCACATTTTTTAGTTTCTATAAAATATTGAACTAAAATACCAATCGCTTTATGGTAAATAGGCAAAATACCTTTAGCTATATATAATAGATTATCTGGAATTTCATAATTTGAAATATATGATAATGATATTTGATTATTAATAATAAAATCGATAATTCTCTTATTATTGAAATCCTCAGTTAATACTATTTCTTTAATATGTAATGATAATATTTCATTCATCAATACATCAATAGATTTATATATAGCTACATAGCCTTCACCTGTAGTCATATCACTATAGCATAATACATATTCTCTTTTTATATTGATTATAGATGCGATAAAATTATTTTCTTTATCCTCAAGACCTGAATCTATAGTTCCTGGAGTAATAATTTTTATTATTCCTCTTTTTACAAGTCCAACTGCAGATTTAGGATCTTCTATTTGTTCTCCTATCGCAACCTTATATCCCTTAGATACAAGCTTTTCTATATATTGATCAGCAGCATGAAAAGGAACACCACACATTGGTACTCTCTCTTCTCTTCCTGCATCTTTTCCCGTTAGAGCTAATTCTAGTTCTCTTGATGCTGTGTAGGCATCATCAAAAAACATTTCGTAGAAATCTCCAACACGATAAAACAATAAATATTCCTTATAATTATTTTTAATTTCAAGGTATTGCTCAATCATTGGGCTATATTTTAGTTCAGCACTCATAATTATTTACCCTGTAAAATTATAACTAATACGATAATAGCAGCAACAACAGCTAGACCTAAGAAAATAGATATTAAGGCAGTCTTAACTGTAGTATTATTTGCAAGTTTCATTATTTTTTCTGATCCGTAGAATTCATTCTTTTCAACATTATATGCATTAAAGCCTGGAACTTCTTGTTTTTCTTCTTTAACTTCTTCAACAGGCTTATTCTCAGTAGATAATAATGCGGCAATTTCTTCATCAGATGCACTTTCAACATCAGATAGATCTTCATCTAGCATAACTGGCTGTTCAGCTTGTGCGGCCTCAATATCTTCTGCGCTTTCACCATGAACTACATCATCTGATAAATTTTCATATAGTTCTTCAACTGAATCATCAGGAACTTCCACATATTCAACAACCTCTTCTACTGTATCTTCAGTTACTTCTTCGGTAGCCTCTTCGGGTTGTTTTTGTGAAGGATCTTCATAAACAGCTTCAACGAATTCATATTCTTCGCCTTCTTGAACATCAATACCTGGATCATCAGGAATTGAAGCTAGTGCTGCTTCTTGTTCAGCTTTGATTCTAGCCTCTTGTTCAGCTTTTAATCTTTCTTCCTCGGCCTTCTTTGCCTCTTCAGCCTTTCTTATTTCTTCAGCTGCAGCAGCTTCTTCAGCTTCTTTTTCAGCTTCGGCTTCCTCTTCTTCGGCGATTAATACTTGTTTAAATTCTTCTTTATCTTCATCTTCACCTTTGTAATGAATAACCTTTTTAGGCTTTCCATTACCAAATGCTGATACTGATTTTAAATCAACAGTAAATATAAATGGTTGATATTCATCAGGTATTTCAAATCTTCTAATACTTGTCTTATCAAAATTAGCTTTATCAACTAAATAACCTAAATAAGTTATTAATTCCTTTTTAGACATAGTTGAAGTCATAGGTATATTCATTCTCTTAGTAAATATATCTAATTGGCTTACTGTCATTTCTCTTAAGCCTTCAGCAACCTCATCGTTATATGTGTTTTTACTTTGCATATATGAAAAAATAAAATCGAGGTAATCTTCTTTCTTTAATGCCTGTGGAATCTCTAAACCATATTTCCCAGCTATATCCATTATTTCTTGATTAGATGCACTATTTTCTAATGCATCAAATAATACTTTTGTGTTTTGACCATCAAATGTATCTTCTTGTTCTAAGGCAGCACCACTAATATAATTGAAATATTGTTCAAAGCTTTCAACAGTAGCTTTCTTTATATTCTTAATGTATGATAATTCTCCATCAGAGAAATCCATTGCTACGAAATTAATTAATATTAATTTGAATAAATTATATCTATAGGCATAAAAAGAATCTGGATCATTACAAATTTTTACAAATAGATTAAATAATTGTTGTTCTGAAAAAGAACTATAATATTGTAATCTTGAAAAATAATCCTTTGATAATGAATTAGAATTCAAAAATTTAATTCTTTTATTTAATACTGACATTAACGCAAGACAATTCATTTTTCTAGGAAGTTGAATTCCTCTGTTAATTAAAAAATGATATGCTTGTTCACCTGATAACATAGCGAACTTGCGAATTAATGTGTCAAATTTACTTGTTTTTCCAAATAAGGTAACTGTGCCCTTTTCAAAATTAATATCCATAGAATGCCTCCCGAAAAAGAATAATCCATATTATATATAATATAATATATTTTTGAAAATTACAAGTTTATCAGAAGCCATAATATTAATTTTGAAAATTAATATATTAATGATATAATTAAATAGATGTCGGAGGTCTTTTATGAAAATTCTAGCAATTATTTTTGATGGTTTCGAGGAAGAGGAGGCAATGGCTCCTTTCGCAATTTTAAGAAGAGCAAAGGCTGATTTAACTATTGCTTCTACTAACACTACAGTTAAAGGAAACCATAATATTTATTTATCAAATATTACTCCACTAAAGGATATAAATTATAAAGATTTTGATTGCTTACTAGTTCCTGGTGGACCACATTATGTATTCTTAAGAGAATCAAAATATGTACATGAAATGATCAACTACTTCTTCAATGAAAATAAGATAGTATGTGGTATTTGTGCCGCACCTACAATCTTTGGTATGCTTGGTCATTTAAAAGATAGAAAATACACTTGCTTTACATCAATGAATGAAGATTTTGGGGGAAAATACCAAGATGCTGGTGTAGTTGTAGATGATAACCTAATCACAGCTAAAAGCGTTGCGTATTCGCTAGATTTTGCTTACGCGATCGTTAAAAAGCTATATGGCGAGGCAGTTTTAGACGCCTTATGGACTAGAATTTATTATGAGAAATAAATTACCATTAAAGCTAATAAATTGGTATCAAAATGGTATTTCTCCTAATACTCCTCCTAAATGTAGATATATTCCTACATGTAGCCAATATGCTAAAGAGTGTTATGAAAAATTCAATTTTGTTAAAGCTTCATTTTTAACAACTAAAAGATTATTAAGATGTAATCCTCTTTTTAAAGGAGGATATGATCCAGTTCCTCTAACAAAAGAAGAAAAAAGAAAAATTGAAGAGGAAAATGAAGAATTATTAAAAAATGAGCAGGAAGATTAATCCTGCTCATTTATTTTTTATTTTAATTTGCTTTCTACTACTTTTAATCTATCTGCATATCCTAGCTTTTTATAATATGCAGCTGCCATCATATAATCACCAGATAATTCATATAAATATGCATCTTTTGCCATACCATCAATACTAGATTCTTTAATTGATTGATATCCAATTAAATCAAATCTATTGTATTTTAATAATATTCTTTCAAGACCTGTAAAATGTTGATCTCTATAATCCTTATCTACTTCTTCAGTATTTATAATACTAATGATTTTATCATTAGCTTCTTTAGTAGATTGATCTAAATCTCTATATCCTAATTCATTCATTAGATTTTCATATACTGCCTTATACATAATTCTTTCGTTCTCAAAATTATTATTATCATCAGACATCATATTAAATGCTTCTAAATCCATGATATAGCACAATTCGATAGATTCTTTACTTTGAGTTCTAACACCTAAAAATTTTAACATTTCTTCTACATTCATACTAAAAACCCCGCATATATTAATAGTATATCATAATTTATTTTAATAATCTAATTTTGAAAACATTTTATTTATATAATTCAAATTGTTCAATTTTGTCTCTTTTCATAAACACGATAGATATAACGTATACTTTTAACTTAGCTTTATCTATATAATAATACATTATAAATGACTTAACATTTATTTTTCTTATCTTTCTTTTATTCCACAGCTTAAAGTCTGACAATGGATATGTTTCTGGATAAAGTGAAAGAATTTCTTTTTTGCTATTTATCAGATCAATTATATCAATTGCAGTTTGATAATTTAATAGTTTTTCTGAAATATAATGTAGTATTATCTCTAATTGTTCTTCAGCGTATGGTGTAACTATTACATCATATTTTTTCATTTTTTAATATTATTACGAATTCGATCAAGAACCTCTTCAACAGGTTTGCCTTCTCCTCTTTTTGCTTGCTGAAGAGATGTTTCTAGCATATTATTAAATTCCTCTTCAGTCATATCATCCATAGTTGGAATGCTTTTTGGTAAATTAATTGAAAAAGGAATACCATTTGTATAAATAACCTGATGATATAATGCATTGATAACTACAGATGCTGGTAAACCTAAGCTTGCCATAATGGATTCTGCACGCTTTTTTACTTCTGGTTCTACTCTAGCCATTACATTTGCGCTTTTTGTTGCCATAATATCTCCTCCTCACATTTTAATTTTATATATTTGTATTGCTTTTGTCAATACACTAGAACACGCCGAAAAACATTTTATTTATATGTTTTAATCCATAAATTATTATCAAACATATAAAATGTAATATTACCATTATTTGATGTCATATATAATTTGGATATTTTATTTAGTTTCTTAACTATATCTTCACTAGGCAAATTATAATTATTCTTCTTTCCTACTGATATTATTGAATATTTTGGTGTTACAAAGCTCAAGAATAAATCAGTTGTTGATGTGTTAGATCCATGATGGGCTACTTTTAAAATATCAGAATCTAATTTATTACCATATTTATCAATTAAATCTATTTCTTCATCCTTTGTCATATCACCTGTAAATAAATAGACATTATTATAAATATTTATTTTAAATACTATTGAATTACTATTAGGATCATCATATCTTTTTATTGGTCCTAATATTTCCATTTTAGTATTTTTTAATATTATTTCTTTGTTATAACAAATACCTATTTTACGATTATAATCCTTCAATAAATCATTAAATCTATCGTCATATATAGGATATATTATTTTTTTAACATTAATATGTTTTAATATCTTTTCATAATCTCCAATATGATCCTTATCACTATGTGTTAATACTAAATAATCAATTCTATCTATTCCTTCAGATTTTAAATAATTATATGAATTATACGCATCTACAAGTACTACTCCTTGATTATAAGGAAGTCTAATTAAGGCACTATCACCTTGTCCTACTCCAATATAGGTTACACTTGCGATTGGGTCTATATATTTAATTGTTATAAATAGTAATAAATATGTGGATATTAATATCATATTTCTTCCTATTCCTTTTTTATTAGCTAGACGATATATTAAATATCCATATAAAAAATAATATATTAATTTAAAATAAACATTCATTGATTTAATATGAATTAATGAAATCAATGAAGATAAATTATTTATATATAAATTAATAAAATCAAATAAATATTTAAATACATAATCTAATATTGGAAATATTGATAATAAATATGAAATAGGAATTATTATTACTAATCCAAGCGATAAGAAAGGTGATAATAATATAGATAATATAGATATAGCACCTGATATATCTATGACAAAAGGTAATGATATGAAATATATTAATAAATAGTTTTTATATAATTTTTTATATTTATTTTTTTCTTTTAATATATCATTTGAAAATATCAATATAAATGATATTAAATAAGTTAATATAAATCCAATTGAATAAAAATAATATGGATTAAATATTATCATTAATATAAAAGATATGGATAATATATCTAATTTTGTATAATAAATATTTCCTTTTCTATTTAGAGCTCCAATAATTAAAAA
The DNA here is from genome assembly GCA_017441525.1 of Acholeplasmatales bacterium. Taxonomy (GTDB): domain Bacteria; phylum Bacillota_I; class Bacilli_A; order Acholeplasmatales; family Anaeroplasmataceae; genus Anaeroplasma. The sequence goes on from JAFRXJ010000023.1 coordinate 29,772, forward strand.
TAAGAGTGCTCTTATCGCACTTGGAGGGGCTCCTATTATTATAATAAATATTGTAATAATAGCGATTGGGATAGTATCTTTATAATAATGAAATAATTTTAATAATATAAATGATAATATTTTAAATAAAAATATAATATGAAGCCCACTTATAGCTAATATATGAGATATACCTAATATAGAATATCCATCCTTTATATTCTCTTCAAATATATTATCTCCAAATACTAGTGCTGAGACATATTGATATGAATTATCAGATACAGTTTTTTTAAGATATTTTTTATAATTATATTTTAAAGAATATATTGAAAAACCTTTTTTAATAAATTCTTTCTTCTTTAATTTTGCATAATAAGATATATCTTTAGAATAAATATAATTATTATAATCAAAATCAGCTTCATAATTCTTCTCATTATCAATTATTTCTACACTAATAATTAATACATCTCCTGCATCTTGATTATGATTATAATCATTAATTTGAAGCTTTATTATACCAGATCTAAATATATAATTATTATCATCTATTATATCTACTATATAACCTTTATATTCTTCTTTTTTATTATTATCTCTAATTATCTTTAAAATAGATATATGACCAATAATAATTAATAATAAAATCATTAAATAAATTATTATATTTGTCTTTTTAAAAATATAAACCAAATAGATAAATAAAAGTATTAATAATGGATAATATTTAAGACCAATTAATAATAATATAACACCTATTAAAAAGAAATGAAGGTCATTACAAAAAGGCTTTTTCTTTAATAATTGTAATAATCTCATCTGATACACCTATTAGCTTTTTTAATTCTTCAAAGCTATTAATATCTCCATTAATAGCTATATAATCTATTATTCTATTGGCTCTTTTTTCCCCTATCCCATGTAATGTTGTTAATTCGTCTAGGGTTGCCGTATTAATATTAATTTTACCTTCATTTGGATTGTTGATTTCTATTTCTTCTTTTTTAAGTGAAGATTTAATATAGATTTTTGATGAATCAAAATATCTTTTGGTTAAATTAGAATCAATTATAGAATAATTAGTTAAATAATTACTTATTCTATTTATTACTTCTCCATATGTAATACCACTTAAGGCATCAAATGATATTTCATTTGTTAAATCATCATCTGATATGGAATTAATAGGCTTATATGTTATTTCACCATATACAGTAATTTTTATTGTATTGTCATCAGTGTCTACATTATTATTTTCCGTATTTGTGGCACTTTTAGTTGTTGAAGTGTTATTTATTATTAGTGGTAATATAATTAAAAATATGGCAATTATAACAATAAATATGATAATTATAATTTCTTTTTTTCTTTTCAATTTTTTAACCTCCTCATTAAATAATAGTCAAAAAAATGAGGAAAATTGAAAAAAAATCACTTTTCTCTCAAAAAGTGATTAAAAACTAAAATTATCTAATATATTTCCATCCATATCATATAAAGATATATTTCTGTCATCTAAAATGGCAAAAGATTTCTTTGTATTATTTTTAGGAAGTGAAATACTTCCTGGATTAAAATATAATGTTTTATTATGTAGGGCACATTCAGGAATATGTGTATGACCATATAATACTAAATCAGGATTACCTTTATATTCATCTAAGTGATGTCCATGTTCTAGATGAGCATTTATTTTATTTAATACTAAATCTATTTTTTCATTAACTTTAAAATTTAAAACCATTTCATCTACTTCAGCGTCACAATTACCTCTAATCCAAATGATTTTATCAGCTAATTCATTTAATAATTTAATACATTCCTTTGGATTATAATCTTTAGGTAAATCATTTCTAGGACCGTGATATAATACATCACCTAATAATAATATTTGATCTAATTTATTATTTTTAAAATAATCACATATAAATTTAGTGCTATAAGCATCTCCATGAATATCTGATACAATTAAATATCTCATTTCGCAATTCCCTCCAATACCATTTTTAAGCATTTATTTACTATTTCTACCTCTTCATCTGTAACTCCCTCAAAACAAGGTATAGAATAATCAATGATATCTAAGCTTATTTCATCTATTATAAGTTTACCTGCTGGGGTAATGCTTATATAAAATACTCTTGTATCTTTTTTATCCTTTTCTTTAATTAATAGACCCTTTTTAATTAATCTATTAATTAATGGAGATATTACATTTGTAGATTTATGCATTCTCTTACAAATAGATGTAACCTTTGATTTACCATTATGAGATATATCTAATAATAATTGATATTGAACTGGTGTAATACCATAAGGTACACATAAATCATCTCTTAAATATAAATAATTATTACATATATCACCTAAAAGGTGAATTAATTCTTTTTTATTTTTTAATTCAATCATATTTTATCACCTATATGATAAGATTATAACACAATAAAAAAATATTAAAAGGCACTTGGAAACCAAGTGCCTAATAATTAATCGAAATTTATCTCATTATTCAAATTTCTTATTAGCTAATTCAACATAATGATTGTATCTCTTTTGAGCATCCTTTAAGTTCCAATCTAATAATGCTTCAGCTTGTTGAGGATTTACCTTAACTAATTGAGCATAACGACCTTCGTTCATTAGGAAGTCATTGTACTTAGACCAATCTGGCTCTTTAGAATCCATAGTGAATGGGTTCTTGCCTTCCTTAGCTAAATTAGGGTTGAATCTGAATGTTGGCCAATATCCACACTCTGTAGCCTTCTTAGCTTCCATTTGAGACATGAATAGACCCTTCTTAATATTGTGAGCAATACATGGAGCGTAGCAGATTACGATAGATGGACCATCATAAGCTTCTGCCTCTCTTAATGCCTTAATAACTTGATTTTGGTTATAACCATGAGAAACTGTAGCAACATATACATGTCCATAAGACATAGCAATTGAAGCTAAATCCTTCTTGAATGTTGGCTTACCAGCTGCAGCGAACTTAGCGATAGCACCAGTTCTTGATGACTTAGATGCTTGTCCACCTGTGTTAGAGTAAACTTCTGTATCTACAACTAAGATATTAACATCTTGGTTATTGGCGATAACATGGTCTAATCCACCATAACCGATATCGTAAGCCCAACCATCACCACCGATGATCCATTGAGAAACCTTAACTAGGTAATCCTTTAATGATAAGATTTCTTTAGCGAATGGCTTATCAATTGCTTCCATAGCAGCAACAATCTTTGGAGCTAATTCTTTTGTCTTAGCACCAGAAGTTCTGTTTTCTCTCCATTCCTTACATAAAGCAGCAGCTTCAGCAGGCATCTTAGCTTCGTTGTTAGCCATTACTGTTTGTAATCTATCACGTAATGTTTCAACAGCCATTCTCATACCGAATCCGAATTCAGCATTGTCTTCGAATAATGAGTTAGCCCAAGCTGGTCCTCTACCTTCAGCATTAGTTGTATATGGAGATGCTGGATATGAACCAGAATAAATTGAAGAACATCCTGTAGCATTAGCTACCATCATTCTATCACCAAATAATTGAGATACTGCCTTAACATATGGAGTTTCACCACATCCACCACATGCTCCAGAGAATTCAAATAATGGTTGATTGAATTGGATTGTACCAGCAGTGATTGATGCACCGTTCTTTGTAGCAACATCTCCTCTGTAAGGTACGTTATCTAAGAAGTATTGAGCAACAACTTCTTCCTTAGCAGCTCTAGACTTAACCATTGAATGAGCAACAAGTGGTTGTTTAGCCTTATCTTCAGCGTTCTTTGTATTAACTGGACATACTGTTAAACATACACCACAACCTGTACAGTCTAATGTAGAGATTGCTAGATGATACTTATAGCCAGCAAATTGTTTTAAATCCTTGAATTGTGCACCTTCTGGAGCCTTAGAAGCTTCTTCTTCAGTACATAAGAATGGACGGATACAAGCATGTGGACATGCGAATGCACATGAGTTACATCCAATACAGTTTTCAGATACCCATAGAGGTACTGCAGTTGCTACACCACGCTTTTCTAATGCAGCTGTACCTTGAGGCATATGGCAGTCTTCACCAAACTTAGCGAATACTGATAATGGTAATGAATCACCCTTGATTGAGTTGATAACGTCAGCAATTTCTCTAACGAATGCAGGACGAGACATATCTACAGCCTTAACATCGTCAGCTAAATTAGCCCATTCAGGCTTAACAGCAACTTCAACTGGCATAGAACCACCAAGATCAATTGCCATATGGTTTTGTTCAACTACATCAGCACCCTTCTTAGAGTAAGTCTTTGTAGCGAAGTCTTTCATGTGTTGTTTTGCTTCTTCATAATCCATAATATTTTGATTTAACTTGAAGAATGCAGATTGGATAATAGTGTTAACACCTAAACCAGCACGGAATCCTGCTTGCTTAGCACCTTCATAAGCATTGATGATATATAATTTAGCCTTCTTTTGAGCTAATAATCTCTTATACTTATTAGGTAATCTATTTTCAATGTTGTCTTTGTCAACAACTGTATTTAATAAGAATGTTCCACCTTCACGTAAACCATCAATCATATCGAACTTGTCAAGATATGCATCAGTTGTACAAGCTACAAAGTGAGGTTGGTTAACTAAATATGTAGATCTGATTGGGTTCTTAGAGAATCTTAAATGTAATCTTGTAGAACCACCTGACTTCTTAGAGTCATAAGCAGCATAAGATTGAGCATATAAGTCAGTGTAGTCACCAACAATCTTAGAAATGTTCTTACAAGCACCAACGATACCATCTCCACCTAAACCGAAGAATAATAATTCTGTAGTTGAAGGATCAGCAACGTCGATTGACTTAGTAACATTTAATGATGAATATCTAATATCATCATTGATACCAATTGTGAAATGATCTTTTGGATTTGCCTTCTTTAAGTTTTCATATACAGCATTGATCATATCTGGTGTAGTATCCTTTGAAGATAGACCATAACGACCAGCAACAATCTTTGGTGCATTCTTAACATCAGCAAATGCAGCCTTAACATCTAATGCTAAAGGCTCATATAAAGAACCTTGTTCAATTGTTCTATCTAATACAGCAATCTTCTTTACTGTCTTAGGTAATGCAGCTAAGAATTTCTTAACTACGAATGGACGATATAGATGGATTTCTAATAAACCAACTCTTTCGCCTTTCTTTCTTAAATAATCAACAACTTCTTCAGCACATTGGTTAACTGAACCCATAGCAATGATTACTCTAGTTGCTGCAGGTGAACCATAATATTGATATGGTTGATAATTTCTACCAGTAGCCTTAGAAATAGACTTCATATACTTCTCAACGATTGGATATACGATATCATATTTTTGAGCTTGTAATTCACGAGTTTGCATATAAACGTCATCGTTTTGTGCAGTACCACGTGTCTTAGGATGTGCAGGGTTTAAAGCTTCAGATCTAAACTTAGCAACTGCATCCTTATCTAATAATCTATTGAATACCTTGTAATCAATTGGTTCAACAGTGTTAACTTCATGAGATGTTCTGAAACCATCAAAGAAATGTAAGAAAGGAATTGAAGCCTTAATTGCAGATAAGTGTGCAACACCAGCTAAATCCATAACTTCTTGTACAGAGTTTGAACATAGCATTGCGAAACCAGTTTGACGGCAAGCCATAACATCTTGATGGTCACCGAAGATTGCAAGTGATTGTGCAGCTAATGCACGTGCAGAAACATGGATAACACCTGGTAAGCATTCACCAGCGATTTTATACATGTTAGGAATTTTTAATAATAAACCTTGAGATGCTGTATATGTAGTTGTTAAAGCACCAGCTTCTAGAGAACCATGAACAGTACCAGCAGCACCACCCTCAGATTCCATTTCTACTACCTTAACAGGCATTCCAAATAAATTTTTCTTTCCTTGAGAAGCCCACTCATCTGTATATTCAGCCATTGGTGAAGATGGAGTGATAGGGTAAATACCAGCTACCTCAGTGAAAGCATAGGCAGAATATGCAGCAGCATAGTTTCCGTCTATGGCCATTCTTTTTACTTCTTTGCTCATTTTATTTCCTCCTAATGAGATAAATTTTTAGACAATAATATTATAAAACTTTTGACATAATTATTCAACAATTAACTTATTGTTTTTAATTAAAAATTAAAAGTACAAAAAATGGCTTAATAGAGCCAATATTTTTGTTTTTTTCAACAAAAATGAAAAATTAAGTGCAATTTTTTATTATTTTTTTGAATTTTATAAAATATACTTATATTTATGAAAAAAGACATTGGTTGTTTTACCAATGCCTTTAATCATAATTTTATTCAATACTACTTCTTATAAGTGATGGAAATACTTGTTACAACTGCATTTTTACCTGTGTTTTCTGTACTACCAATAAAGCTTACAGATTTAACAGTCTTTCCATTATTTATTGTTAAATTAACTGTAGTTGATGCCTTTCCTGAATTGAATGTGAAAGTTAATTGTTCACTAGTTCCATCTTCATAAACTACCTCAAATACACCATTAAGTGCATCATTAGTATCATTTAATGCACCAACAAAATTAATTGTTACGTCAGATGAACCAATGTTATCTAATTTAATATAATTACCTTTACTATTTCTAATCTTCATTGTAGTCTTATCATTAGCAGAATATGTAAATCCATCTGTAGTTGTTCCAATCGCGGCTGTAATTGGTTCTGTTGTAGTTGACCAACTCTTTGTATATTCTTGGACAACAGATGCAAGTTCTTCTTCAGCAGCAACTAATACATTGTAATTAGTTACATCTGCTTTATTCTCTGATGATAATGCATCATAAACTGCTCTTGCTTTATTAATAGTTGCTGCATCAGCTGCAGTAACTGGTGAAGAGATTGATTGAATTAAAGCAATAACATATGTAACTACCATATTATCATAGCCTTGTACTAATGCTTTTTGATCAGCAGTTAATTCATTATATGCATTGTATGCTGCTTCGTATGTTGCCACACTATTAGCTGCAGCTATTAATGCTGTAACTGATGTAGCTGCTTCTAAATTATTATAAGTAGTTCTTGCTGCGGTAACTTTTGCATATGCAGTTACAACTTCAGATTGCTTAACTTGATTTTCATCTAGATTTGCATAAGCAACTTCTGCATTTGTAATTAGTGTATTACATTCATTTGTATAGTCAATTGTTGCAGGAATAGCATTTGCGTTAGTTAAGAAGATATCAACTGCTAATGAAGACATTTGAGATTCAGCTTCAACTAATGTTGCATAATTAGATACTGATGCATCACTAATTCTAGATAATAATGCATTGTATGCAGTTCTTGCTGTTATAATTGCACTTGAATTAGATGCTGTAACAGGTAATACTATATCATCAATCAATCCTTCAACATATGCTTCACCAGCTATCTTATAAGCATTTAATGCTGTAGTAACAGGTGAATAATCTACTTCTGATTGTAATGAAGCACCTAAATTAATGTAGGCATTCTTTGCAGCATTTATAGCACTATAGCATGAATCTGTATAAGTAATTGTAGATGGAATATTAGCAACGGCATTATTATAATTTGCAATTAATTCTGCATTTAATGCTGAGCTATCATATTCAGAAAGTGTTAATGAATTAATTGTAAATTCTTTGAATGAGCCTTGGGCTAATGTCGCAGAATCACCAGGTTGGAATTGGTTTGCTTGAACCCAATAAATACCAGGAGCAAGTACTACTGTACCACTACCCTTAAGTAATGATACACCTGCTTGATTACACAATACACCTGTAGAAGCATCTGCATCTGATGCATAACTGATTGTTGCTGTTGCATAAGATGTAATCTTGAATGCATAAATGGTCTTTGTAAGCTTACCAGGTGTAACTGTTTGTCCAACTGATAAATTATTAATTGTCGGATTAGAAATCATCTTATTTAATAGTGATATATCATCCATAGTTACAGTTGATGGGTCAATTAATTCACTCTTCGCAACACCACATCTTGCATAAATTACTTTTCTAGCTTCAACTATGTCTTCTTGTAAATCATAATCATTAGTTGGAATATATGACAAGCTTGAATCTGTATCAAATTGAGAATAATTAACTCCTCTTGCACTAAATTGACAATTATTGCTTACAGTTTGAGATTTATCTGTTACGTAAGTAGGTTCAGAGCCTTTGTTCCAAATAACACTTGAAATGTTATCATTATAACTCTTAATAGCACCACCTTCTACTGCAAATGGTGACTTACATAAATAGAATTGGTTATATTCAGTAAAGATATATGCATCAGCTCTAGTGTTTACTGCATAATCTGTTTGACCATAGAAAATATTATTATACATATGTACATTAGCTCTTCTTGTTAATGGTCCTCTTGCTTTACACATATACCAGAAATTATGATGATATGTTAAATTAAATTGTAATGAATAATCAGCTGAACCAACTAGGTTTGTCTTATGGCATCCTTCAAAATAATTGTAGCTAACTGTTAAGAATTGTCCACGCTTAAAATCACAAGAACCATCGCCCTCTTTTTTATCGCTTTCAGCTGGACCAACAATTGTAGGTCCATAGAATTCGTTGTTATGGATCCAGCATCTTTCAACTGATGCAGATAAATCAGATGAAGCATTCTTTGATGCTTGAACTCCTTCCATACCAATTGCATCCTCTGGAGTATTAATAAATTTTAGGTTTCTAACTTCAAAGCTCTTTCCTAAATCTGGAGCTGAACTTTCACACATGAAGTGGAATCCCCAACCATCAATAGTTGCATCGTTTCCAACACCTTCAAGTGTAACATCCTTAGCAGATTTCATACGAGCCATATGACCATTATCGCCTTCTGTTCCACCATAATCAGCAGAATCAAATTTAGTTAAACCATTAATTAATGATGTATTTGCTGCAGTGAAACTACCCTTAGCATATAAGCCAGAATCAGATACACATCCAACAAATCTAACAACAAGTGGAATACCTGCTTCTCCAAGTTTCTTTAAAATACCTTGGTTTGTATTTGCTGCACCACCATTTGATGCTGTTCCTGAACCATTATCAGCACCTACAGAGTTTAAGATATTACCAATACCTGTTACTGTAACACCACCAAATGATAATGAAATAGTATTTTTATTTTCATCTGTAACATAAAGAACAATTGCGTTATCCTTTAATGTACCATCATCCTTATAAGCACCTACACCATCTGAATAATTAAAGTGTGCATAGCCTGATCTATCATAAGCTGAAATAGTTACATTAGAGCTTGTTTGAGCTGCTTGAATCTCTGATTCAGAGAATATAGGTAATACTATAACACTATAACTACCAGCCTTTATTCCCATTAAATCTGCTCTATAAGTAGATCCTGATTTAGTAATGTATACATTATTTTCATCTAATTTCTTATTATTATATCCATTTCCATTAATATATACACTATATCCATCAGCTGCGACATTACTTGAATTCTTATATTCATTAAATGTAACATATGCAGCCTCTTGTAATCCTTGTGCACTTGTGATGCTTAACTTAGCAACTGGATTAGTATCTACTTCATATACTGCTTGTAATGTATAGTCAGCAGCAATATATTCTTCTGTTATATCAAATTCTTGATTATTACTTGTATTCTTCCAATACGAGAATTTATATCCTTCAATATAAGGAATTGTAATTGATTCAGTTACCTTTGTATCTATATCAACTGTAACAGTCTTAATTAATACACCATCTTGATCTAAGAATGTAACATCAAATACTTCGATATAATCTGCATATAATGTTGTATCTTCATTGAATATATATGTGTCGATATCAAATGCTTGAGATAATGCTTGATTTGTAAACCAACCTACTAATCTATATCCTTCAATATTTAATATAGGTAATTGAGATAATTTAGTTCCCTTTTCAATGTCAACAGAATCAATAGTTTGTCCATCTACATTAACATCAAATGATACTGTTACAATATCTTCTGCAGTTAATTCTTCCCACTTAACATATAATGTTGTGTTTGAAGATATAGCAGATGTTATATTAAATTCTGTACCTTCTTGGAAATCTTCAGTTGTATACCAACCAATAAATCTATAACCAGATTTATCAATTAATGTAGGTAATTCATCTAATGTATTACCTTTTCTAATTCTTGTTGATTCAATTGTTTGATCACTATTAGTTACATATGAAATATCAACATATTCAACAAATCTAGAATAATAAATAGTTGAAACCTTTAATCCTGCTTGACCTGTTGTGTTTGTCTTTTCAGCTTTAATTTCGTATGTTCCTGCAGATAAATTAGTTAATGCTAATGTTACTGCAGTTGTAGTATTCTTTGAATAAGTAGTTTCTGATTCATAGAATAAATTACCATTTTTGTATACTCTAATAACACCAGAATCATTTGAAGAACCCCAAGTTGCTGACATATTAATAGATGAACCATTATTAGGAATTTGAATTGTAATAACTGATGCATTAGTATTTAGAATATTTGAATCTAATAATGATTTGCCATCAAATGTAAATCCATTCATAGATACTCCAACGCCTGCAGTACCTAAAATCTTTCTTCCTTTATCATCTGTTTCAGTGCTATTTGCAAATAATGTTTGCCATGAGGTGTAAGAACCACCGAAGCCAACATTTTCAGTTTCTTTTACTTCCTCGAATACTGCAATTAATGTAATATTTTCATCAATTGTTGTGTTGAAATCAAAATCAACACCATCTAATTGCCATGAGCTTAAATAATATCCATCTTTTGTAGGTGCTGTAGGTTCAGAAACCTTAGAACCATTATCAATAGATGATACTAAATATTCAACTCCATCAGCAATAAATGTTACATTTATTTGTTGTACATAGTTACCATATAAAGTTGTAGCGCTAGTAATAGCTTGATTTGTATATTTAGTTTCATATGTATCTTCTAAATACCAACCATCAAATCTGTATCCTTCAATAGTGTTTGCTGTAGGTAATGTTACTGAACTACCACTAGCTACCTTAACAGATTCAAATTGTTGATCACCTTGGTTAACAACAAATGATACTGTAAGCTTTGCAACTCCTAGATATTGTGCATAATAAGATACATCGCCTGTTATTGCTCCAAATGTTGTAACTTTGTTTCCAGCATTTGCTTTGTCATACCATCCTAAGAATGTATATGTGAAATTACTATCTTCAGCTTTTGTTGGATTTGTAGTAGGTGCAACAATTAATTCTCCTTCTTTAATTGTTTCAGTCTTAACTACACTTCCATCTTCATTATAGAAAGTATATGTATATTTTTGGATTGCAGTTGGAGTCCACTTTGCATATAGAGTAGTTGCTCCTGTAATTGTATCATTTGTAAAATCAAATGATGTTTGTAATCCAGAATCTTTATACCAACCTTCAAATGTATATGTATAATTTTCATCTTCAGCCTTTTCAGGTGCTGTAGGTGCAGTTATTGTTGATCCATATTCAACATTTGAAATTGGATTAACAGTTGTACCACCATTTGTATCAAATGTTACTGTATATTTATTCTTTACTGGAGTCCACTTTGCGCATAAAGTTAAATTACCTACAATTGTGTCTTTTGTAAAATCAAATGAAGTGTCTAATCCATCTACATACCAATATTCAAATGTATATGAATATTCAGGTGTTGCAGTCTTTGTTGGAACACCAGGGTTTTCTATTAATGAACCATATTCAACATTTTGAATTGGATTAACTGTAGATCCACCATCTGTATCAAATGTTACCGTGTATTTATTTACCACTGTATCCCATTTTGCATATAAAGTAGTATCACCTGTGATTGGTGTGTTTGCAAAATCAAATGCAGTATTTGGATCTTCTGCATACCAATAAGCAAATGTATATGTATATTGTGCATCTGCTTCTTTTGTAGGAATAGTTTCAGGTTCTGTTGCATTTTGACCTGCTACGATTCTTTGTGAATCTACAGTTTCATTTCCACCATTAACATCGAATTCAACTAAATATTTTTCGGTTGTATTCCATTTTGCATATAAAGTAAGAATTCCTGTAACTTTTGTTGAGAAATCATATGCAGTATCACTTAAAGTGACACCACCATCTGTACTTGTATACCAGCCACCAAATGTATATACAAAATTGTCATCTTCTGCTTTTGTTGGGTTTGTTGTAGGTTCTAATACTGTATCACCATCAAATACTAATTGAGTTTGAGTATCTGGTGTACCACCC
>JAFRXJ010000024.1 GCA_017441525.1 Acholeplasmatales bacterium
AATTAATTTGAAATATATATTAAAAAACTATCAAGCTATAAATTTATTAATTAATAAAAATTTTATATAAAATAATGAGCTACGGTCACTTCGACGACAAAAGAAGAGAATATGTTATCACAGATCCTCAAACTCCCTGGCCTTGGATAAACTATATTGGTAGTGAAGATTTCTTTGGTCTTATTTCCAATACTGCAGGAGGATATGACTTTTACAAAGATGCCAAATTCAGAAGAATCACAAGATATAGATATAATGGTGTACCAATGGACGATGGTGGAAGATATTTCTATATTAAAGATGGAGAAACTATCTGGAACCCAGGTTGGAAACCATGCAAAACTCATTTAGATAAATATGAATGCAGACATGGTTTAAATTATACCATTATTACTGGGGCTAAAAATGGAGTTCAAGCTGAAGTATTATTCTTTGTTCCATTAAAAACTCATGCAGAAGTCCAAAAAGTTAAATTAACAAATAATACTCCATTTTGTAAAAAATTAAAATTATTCTCATTTGGTGAATGGTGCTTATGGAATGCTTCAACAGATATGGAAAACTTCCAAAGAAATTTCTCAACTGGTGAAGTCGAAATTGAAGGATCAGTAATTTATCATAAAACTGAATACAAAGAAAGAAGAGATCATTATGCTTATTACAGTGTCAATGTACCAATTAATGGATATGATACTGATCGTGAAACTTTCATTGGACTTTACAATGGATTTGATGAACCACAAGCTGTTACTGCTGGTCAACCAGGAATGTCCGAAGCTCATGGATGGTCTCCAATAGCTTCCCATTTTATAGAAGTTGAACTTAAAGCTGGTGAATCAAAAGAATTTGTATTTGTTCTTGGATATGTTGAAAATGCTATGAATGAAAAATGGGAATCTAAAAATGTAATCAACAAAAACAAAGCTAAAGCAACAATTGGTAAATTTAACACTGTTGAAAAAGTTAATGAAGCCTTTAATGAATTAAAAGTATACTGGGACAATCTTTTAAGCATTTATAATGTTAATAGTGGAAATGAAAAACTTGATAGAATGGTAAATATTTGGAATCAATATCAATGCATGATTACTTTCTGCTTCTCTCGTTCAACTTCTTTCTTTGAAAGTGGTATTGGTCGTGGTATGGGATTCAGAGATTCTAATCAAGATTTAGTTGGTTTTGTACATCAAATCCCATCTAGAGCAAGAGAAAGAATTATTGATATTGCTTCTACTCAATTTAAAGATGGTGGATGCTATCATCAATATCAACCATTAACTAAAAGAGGAAATAATGATATTGGTGGTGGATTTAATGATGATCCATTATGGTTAATTTTCGGTACTGTTGCTTATGTTAAAGAATCTGGAGATTTCGCAATTTTAGATGAACCTGTACCATTTGATAATGTTAAAGGTACTGAAGTATCATTATTTGAACATTTAAAAATTTCATTTGATCATGTTGTTAATAATTTGGGACCTCATATGTTACCTTTAATTGGTAGAGCTGATTGGAATGATTGCTTAAACTTAAATTGCTTCTCATGGGATCCTAATGAATCTTTCCAAACTACTGAAAATAAAACTGAAGGAAGTAAAGCTGAATCTTTAATGATTGCTGGTCAATTTGTTGTTTGTGGTAAAGATTATGTTGACCTATGTAAAGAATTGAAAAAAGATGATGAAGCTAAAAGAGCTGAAGATTTAATAAATAAAATGGTTGAAGCTGTCAAAAAACATGGTTGGGATGGAGAATGGTATTTAAGAGCTTATGACTATTATGGAAAAAAAGTAGGAAGTCATGAAAATAAAGAAGGTCAAATCTTCATTGAATCTCAAGGATGGTGTACTATGGCTGGAATTGGTTTAGAAGAAGGTATGGTCAAAAAATCTTTAGATTCTGTCAAAAAATTATTAGATTTTGAACATGGTATTGTATTAAATTATCCAGCTTTCACTGAATATGTTGTTGAATATGGTGAAATTTCTTCATATCCAAAAGGATATAAAGAAAATGGTGCCGTCTTCTCACATAATAATCCATGGGTAATAATTGGTGAAACTGTTATTGGAAGAGGAGATTATGCTTGGGATTATTACAAAAAAATATGCCCAGCTTATGTTGAAGAAAAATGTCCTAAACTTCACAAAGTTGAACCATATGTTTATAGTCAAATGACTGCTGGTAAAGAAGCTTTCAGACCTGGTGAAGCTAAAAATT
>JAFRXJ010000025.1 GCA_017441525.1 Acholeplasmatales bacterium
AATAATCAGCTCTATTAGTGCTAAAGTCACTAAATTGGTGTGGCTCTATATCTAGATGTATTCCTGATAATTTATATTCATTATTACTTTGAAATTCAATATAATTATTAATTATAGTATCTAGATTTGATCTATCATTTAGCCATTCCTTTTCTCCAGCTAATAAATAGATTTTAATAGAATAATTATTAGCTTTTTCTAATAATTCTTTTAGATTATTACCTAAGCTATAATCACAAAAATATATTTCGGTCACGTTATTATTTTTAGCAAAAGATAAATAATCATTAATATCTAAATTTTTATTCCACCACCATGTTCCAAGTGGTGGTTTTTCTACAATATTATTTATGTTTTCATTATTATTGTTTATATCTTTATTTTTAGAACAGGAAGATATAAATATTATTATAAAAATTGAATTGATAAATAATAAATATTTAATAATTTTTTTCATTTTTTAAATCACCTAAAATTCATTTAAATTATATATTATTAAATATTATTATTCAATTTTATATTTAAAATGAAAAATAAAAATAAAAAAATATAAAAAATGTATTGCAATTAATTATATTATATGGTAATTTTTTTCTTGTACTTTTTAAAAAAGTATAAAACTAATAAAACAAAATATATGGATTAGAAGTCTGACGATGCGAGCCTTTTATTATGGCAGTAATAAGCAACATTATAATCACGAAATTTTTATAAAACAAAGGAGTAATGATTAATGAAACAACTAGTAGAAGAAAAAGACGGAAAGTTATATTACAATGGATACTGCCTTGTAGATTTAGCTAAGAGATTTGGAACACCACTTACTGTTACTTTCCTAGATATTATTAAGGAGCGTATCTTATCACTTAAGGACGCATTTAATAATGCTATAAAGAAGACTGATTATAAGGGTGATTTCATCTATTTAAATGCTAATAAAGCAAACTATGGAAAGGATGAAATCGAATCTGCGTTCATTTTCGCAGATGGACTTGAGACTTCATCATTTTATGATTTAGTATTATCTTTAAAAATGTATGAAAAATATCCTTTATTTAAAGATAAATTAATTGTATGTAATGGTCTAAAGCCAGATGATTACTTAGACGCTATTATATTAGCTCATAATAAGGGTTATAATATTATAACTGTTATTGACGATATATATGAATATGAATATTTAAAGAAGAAAGATATTGATCTTAAGATTGGTTTAAGAATCCATTTATCAAGCTTATATGAGCCAGAGGTACCAGATGATAGATTTGGTTTAATGGAAGATGAAATCAATTATATCCTAGAGGATGTAAAGAATACTAAATTAGTATTAGATACAATTCATTATCATCAAAGAGGATTTGATTTTGAAGAAGATAAGTTCTTCAAGAACTTTGATTTAGCATTTAATTATTATATTAAAGCAAAGAAGATGTATGATTCAGTAGTATATTTTGACTTTGGTGGTGGTACTCCACTTCCAATCGATGGAGAATTTGATTATGAAGCATACGCAAAATCAATTCTTTTACATATTAAAGATATGTGTGCTAAGAATAATGTTGCTGAACCACATTTAATCAGTGAAAATGGTAAATATAGCCAAAAGGACTCAACAGTAAATATTTACAAAGTTGTAGGTACTAAGAATACTGGAGAATATCCTTGGTATATTGTTGACTCATCACTTTTAATTGCCTTACCTGAAATGTATGCCTTAGGTGAGCCAATGTTAATTAAGCCTATTAATAACTTAAATGAGAAGAAGGTTAAGGCTAGATTAGCTGGTATTACTTGTGACTGTGATGATGTTTATTTTGATAAGTCAAAAGGCTATTTTGAAATGCCTGATTGTGATGATGACTACATTGGTCTTTTAGGTACAGGTTCTTACCAAAATTCAATGAATGGTAAAGGTGGAGTACATCACTGTATGTTACCTGAAGAAAAAGATGTTATCATTTATTTCAAGAATGGTGTTGAATTAGTTAAGGTAAGAAAAGAATTACAAACTATTGAAGATATTTATGGTTTATTAAATATAAAGCATTAATAATATAATTACACTGGTTTAAAACCAGTGTTTTTTTATGGTATAATAATTGTATATTAAATGATAGGAGATTTTAGTATGAAAAGGATTGTTAAATTATCTATAGTACCTGTGTTGATGTTAACATTAATAAGCTGTAGTAATAAAAAGAATGATTTTAAATTATGGAATAAATGTGATTCATTAACTAAATTAAAAGAATATGTATCTGATGTAACTAATAAGAAATCTAAAAATTATATTCCAAAGGAAGATAGAATAGCTACATTTGATATGGATGGTACATTTGTTGGTGAATTATATCCAACATATTTTGAATATAATTTATTAGAATATAGAGTATTAGATGACACCTCATATAAAGATATAGCATCTGACAGTGAAAAGGAAGCAGCTAACGCAATTAGAAGCTTTGTAAGAGATGGAGTAAAACTTCCTGATCATTTTGATATGATTCATGCCTATGCAGCTGCTAAGGCTTATGCTGGTATGACATTAAAGGAATTTGATGATTATGTTAAGGCATATGCTAAACTTCCTGCCAATGGATTTAGTGGTATGACTTATGGGGAATCTTTTTATAAGCCTATGCTTGAAGTATTTGATTATTTAGAGAAGAATGGATTTACATATTATGTTGTGAGTGGATCTGATAGATTTATTTGTCGTGCTCTAGTTGATTCTTTAGGTATAGCACCTAATAGAGTAATTGGTATGGATGTAGAATTAAAATCTAATAACCAAGGTGAAACTGAAGGTGTTAATTATACATATGGAGTAGACGACACTCTAATTAGAACTGATAATTTAATAATAAAGAATCTAAAAACAAATAAGGTAAAACAAATAGCACAAGAAATTGGTAAGGTTCCTGTATTATCATTTGGTAATAGTGGTGGAGATTCTGCAATGCACAATTATTGTCTAGCTAATAAACAATACAAGACTGAAGCATTTATGTTAATAGCTGATGATGAAGCAAGGGATCATGCAAATAGAGAAAAAGCATTAAATTTAGGAATCCAATGGAAAGATGCTGGATATAATGTAATCTCTATGAGAGATGATTTTAAAACAATATATGGAGATAATGTTTATAAAACAGATTTCACATTTTAATTAGAAGGGAGCTTCTATATGACTTATAAAGAATTAGAAGAATATTTATTTAGTATTAGAGATGATAAATTTGCCGACTTTTCTAAATCATTATCTAATAGTGAATATATATCTATAGGAGTAAAGAATCCAAAATTAAAAGAAATCATAAAAAAACATAAGCAAGACTTCGAATTAAATCCTAATGATTTTATATTAGGTAAATATTTAGAAGTTGATCATATTTATTTTGGCCTATCTTTAATAAGATTAAATAATATAGAAGATCAACTTCAGTTTTTAATTGATAATATAAAAAAGGCAAAATCTTGGGCAGTGACAGATTGTATGTCACCATATCTTAAGAAAATAAAATTTAAAGAGTATTATGATTTCTTCCTGAAAACATATAATTCTAAATATACATATGAAAGAAGAATGGCATATGTATTAGGATTAAAGCAATCAAAGGATAAGAATATATTGAAGGTATTAAAACTAATGAAGACAAATGAAGAATATATGGTAATGATGGCAGAGGCTTGGCTATTATCATTTGTCGCATTAGAATTTGAAGATGAGGTATTTGAATTCTTATCTAAATGTGAAGATATAACATTAAAAAGAAAAGCAATATCTAAAATATGTGATTCATTAAGATATACAGAAGAATCTAAAAATAGATTTAAATCATTAAGATAAAATAGTTCACCAGTTTGGTGAACTTTTTCTTTTTATATACCGTTATTATTAATTTTATTTATACATTATCAATTTAATTCATAAAGAATGAAAAAATGATGAAAAGGCTGTTTATTATTCAAGAAAAGAGAAGAATTGAAGAGTTTTAAGTCACAAAATACACAAAAACATGCATTTTTAGGTAAAAATTTAAAAAATTATGTTGTTTTGACAAAAAATTGTGCTATAATGTAAATGGATGAAATTGGGGAAAAATTTTAATCAGCAAAGTTAGAGCAATCTAGCGACGCAAAGCTATAGGGTCCCTTGTGGATAGCCAGTTGCAACAAAAAGACTTTCATCTTAATGTGGATTGACTATTTATAAAGGGAGGATTTTTTAGAAGTGAAAAAAAGATTTTTAGTGGGTTCTGCAGTAGCTTTAAGTGTGCTAGGTTTTTCTTTATGCACTGTGAATGCAAATGCTACAACAGAGGATGTTGTTACAAATGACAACTTTGTTTTTGATGCCAATACTTTAACTACGGGATATGGTTATAATAATGGGGTATCATTTGCATCTAAGTCAAATATGAGTGTTAAACTAGGTAAGAATTATCAAGCTTATCCAGTTAACGCTAACTTTGATTTTGGTGATTATAATTTTACATATGGTTTATTACCATACTACCAAAAGGCGAGTAAGAAAAGAAGTTTATTCGATGACATCTATGATGCATTAGGAATGAACTCATATACAAACTACGGACAATTCTATATTTCTGCAGAGAAGGGAACAAAATGTGGAGTATATTATACTGTAGTTGACAAGACACCAGTTAATAATACATATTATGTTTCTTCAAATAACGAAGTAGAAGTTATTAGCGAGAAGAAAAATTCATATACTACAGTTGATACATTCACTGAGCAATTTGATTCAATGTATTATTCTGAATTTACATTTGGAAGCACTACAACTCTTGGTTTAAAATCTGATGATCAATACATTTGTCTATTTGGCGTAACAATTGTAACTGAAGAAGAGATTGAAAATAGAGCAACTTCTAACCAAGCAGTTGAAGATTTAATTAATTATTATAATACAAATGGTTTATCAACATCTGAAGAATTTACAAGCTTAGTTGAAGCTGCAAAGGCATCTCTTGTTAATGTAAACCACTTATCACAAATTGATAACTATGACGAGTACAAAGATATCTTAGTTAAATATGATGAATTAGTAAATGTTGAATCTAAGATTGATTTATTAAAGGATACAACTAAAAGAGGATATAATTTAAATGTTAGATATGATGCTGAAACAAAAGCATTATTAGATGACATTGCAAATGAAATCTTTACAGCTAATGAATTAGGAATTACTAATAATGAAATTTCTAATTATGATCTATATTTAGCAGCATTAAATAGATACAGCGAATTAGAAGCTGATTATGCTAATGCAGCTGCAGTTGTAGAATTAATCAATAACTTAGGTGATGTTGAATATACAGAAGAATATAAGCAAGCTTTAGATACAATTGAAGCAGCTTACGATAATGTAATTGATCAATCATTAGTTTCTAACTATGATGAATTCTTAGCTAAGAAAGAAGCATTTGATGCATTATCTAATGCAGCAAAAGAAGCATTCACTAATAAAGTAGCTGAAGCTAACGAAGTAAAGGGTGAAACTTCATCTTATACATTAATTAATGAAGCAGAAGAATTATATAATGCTTTAATCGCATCTGATAAAGAAGCAGTTGCTGAAGCATACAATACATTAGAAGAAGTTAAGAATGCATATGCCGCATATGAAGCAGAAGTAACTAATAATACTGTTGTATTTGATTATAATGAAGATGGTTCTATAAAGAATATCTATTTCATTGGTACAATCAATGGATTTACATCTACTCAAGATATTGATACTATTACTATGGTAATTTCAAATCTTGATACAAATGAAACTGAAGAATTTAATATTACAAAAGTATCAAAATCTCTAACTCTTAATGGTGAATACGTAAAAACTAAGCAAGATGGCGTTAGATACATCTTCACTAAAGTTGCAAACACTGATGGAATGTTTGATGGAGTTGAATTCTCTATGACATATTCTGTAGAATATAAAGATGGACATGTTGTAACATCAAATCCATCAACAGTTGTAATAGGAGCTTAACAATGAAAAAGTATATCAAACCTTTTATTGAAGACGAATATATTGAAATCGAAGATATTTGCACTAATTCTATAGAAGATGAGGAAGAAACTGAAATGGGTGGTGGAAACTAGGTCGAAATGACCTAGTTTTTTTCTTTATATTTCCTAAATGTAATAAATAATGTTATAATGTTATTATAGGTATTACGTTTTTAATTGGAGATGATCTTATGAATATATGGATTCTTATTGGAATAGCTATATTCTTATTCTCTTTTATGACATTTGTTAGAAAATGGCACGATTATACAATGCTATTTGCTATTGCGATAGGTTTTGCAGTTAACGCAAACATATATAATAGTGCTACTAACCCAGTATATTTAGGAGATATAGTATTCGCTATCGATTCAGCATTATATATCGGATTTACTTTCACAGTACTAATTTGTGCTAAGAATTATGGTATGAAACAAGCAATTGTTTTAACAACATCTACTATAATAGCCATAATAATAAGTGCGGGAATAGAGTTCTTTGCTGAGATATCTTCAAATGGATATCAAAAAGAATTCTTACAAACATTCTTTTCTTATTTATTCTCAGCCTTAGGTACAGCCGGTGGTATATCATTAATGCTATTTGTATTTAATAAACTAAATAACAAAATTAATGTTTATTTATTATTTGTAATTTGTGCTATAATAGCTAATCTAATTAATTCATCTATATATTATATATTCTCATTTATAATTTATGGAAGAACAGAAAACATCGGATATATTTTATTAGGCTCATTTATAGGTAAAGCGTTCGCTATTATTTTGGGTTTAATAAGCTATTTTGTAAATTGTCATTGGTGGATACCAAATGACCTTAAAAACAAAAATAACGAGAATTTGGAGGCCTTGTAGCATGACAGAAGTTAAATTGGTAGAAGTTGATGACATTAAAATAAATTATTTTAAATTTGGTAATGGTCATAAGAACTTAATTATAATTCCTGGTGTAAGTATAAGAACTGTAATGGAATTTAGGGATGCAATTATAGAACAATATAAAATATTTCATAATGAATTTAGCGTTTATGTATTTGATAGAAGATTAAATATTTTAAGTGATTATTCAATAGATGACATGGTATCAGATATGATAAAGGTATTAGATCATTTAGAATTAACTGATCTATATGTTATATCAACATCTCAAGGTGGAATGATTGCTGAAGGTATCGCAATTCAAAGACCAGATTTAATTAATAAGCTAGTAATTGCGTCATCAGCATACAATGTTGATAATAGTGCATATATTGTATTTAATGAATGGTCTAATTATGCTAAAGAATATGATAGAGAAAATCTAGCTAAATCATTTATGAATTATGTTTATTCAGAAGAATTTGTAAATAAATATGGCGAAGCTATGTTAGATATGGCAAAGACATATACAAATGAAGAATTAGATAGATTTGTAATAATGGTAAAATCAATGTTTTTATATGATATGTCAGAACAAATATCTAATATTAAATGTAAGACATTAATTATGTGTTCAATGAAAGATAAAGTATTTGATTATAATAATAGTCTTAGAATGCATGATAAAATATATGGAAGTCAACTTCATATATATGATGGTTTTAGCCATGCATTTTATGATGAGGCAGCAGATTTTACCGAATTAGTTTATAATTTTTTTATGAATTAGGTGATTAGATGAATTACGATCCTAAATCGAAGAAATATCCTTATCCTAAGGATACAGCTTCACATTATTTAAAAATAAAAAAGAATAGAAATATTAATTTTGATTCAAATTATCCTTATGTTAATAAAAAGAAATCTTTTTTGTTTTTAAGGTTTTTAGTAAGAATTGTATTAGTCTTAATTGTGTTTCCATATTCTAAATTATATTTAGGTTTAAAAATAGAAGGAAAGAAGAATTTAAAGGAAAACAAAGAAATAATAAAAAAAGGTGTTATTTCTGTATCTAACCATATTCATATGTGGGACTATATTTCTATTATGAAGGCAATAAAGCCCATTAAGCCATATACTATTGTTTGGGATAAGAACGTAAATGGCGAAAGTGGAAATCTAGTTAGACTTGTAGGTGGAATACCTATTCCTCTAAATATGGGTGGAAAGATTAAATTCTTTAAAACTATTAATGAATTATTAAACACAGGTAATTGGATACATATTTATGCTGAAGGTAGTATGTGGGAATATTATTATCCTATTAGACCATTTAAAGATGGTGCTGCCGCATTAGCTATTAAAGCTAATAAGCCAATAATACCTATGGCATTTTCTTATAGACCTCCTTCTAAATTAAGAAAGAAGCTATTTAAACAAGAAGCATGCTTAACTCTAAATATAGGTAAACCTATCTATAAAAATGATAATTTAGATTATTCACTTCAAAGAGATGATTTAACTAAAAGAATTCATAAAGAAGTTTGTAGACTTGCAGGTATAAATCCTATTGAAAATATTTATCCTCCGATTTATAATGATAACGAGAGAATTGATTATTATGAATAGAAGTAAAATTTATGATTTAACAATGATATCAATATGTTTAGCTATAATGATAATAGGAGCTAAGATAAGTATCCCTATTGGGCCAATACCTGTAACGCTTCAAACATTAGCTGTATTTTTGATATCATTAATATTAGGTACTAAAAAATCAATAATATTATTTGTTACATATATTATTTTAGGATTAATTGGTCTTCCTGTATTTTCAACTGGTGGAGGAATTCAATATATTTATATGCCATCATTTGGATATGTAATTGGATTCTTATTTGCTGGAATAGTAATTGGATTAGGATCTAAGTCTAATAAATTCTATGTTAAATACATAGTATCTTTTATTGGACTTTTAATAATTAATATATGTGGACTTTCATATATGTATATAATATTTAATCTATATAAGGGATTAAATAAAGATTTCATATATATAATGCAGGTTGGATTCTTACCATTTATCATTAAAGATATATTTATGGTAATATTAGCTTGTATAATTTATTCAAGACTTAAAATAGTTTTATATAAAGATAATGTAGAAGAAGTATCGTTAATAAATGAAAAATAAGCATAGCCAGAAAGCTATGCTTATTTTTTGTTATTCTTCATTTTTTAATACTTGTTCAAATTTAACACCATAATTATGAGTGTCATCATCAATTGTTTCATTTATTGCATCAATAATGAAATCAGTAGCGTGATGTAGTGTCTCTCTCATTGATTTACCATTTAATAGGTCAGCTACGATAACACTAGAGAAGATGTCACCAGTACCATGATATGATTTTGGTTGTAATTCCTTTAATACTGTTGTCCTAGTGATACCATCAAATCCGATAGCGCCAATAGAATCACCATCTATTACACCAGTTAAAATAATATTTTTAGCACCTAATCTATATAATTCAACTAATAAATTATGATAAAACTCAGTAGTTTGTTTTTCAGGTTCAACATAATCGATACCAGTTAATAGACATGCTTCAGTTACATTAGGAATAATGTAGTCAGCTTCCATACACATTTTTTTCATTCCTAAAACAATGAATTCATCTAATGCAGGATATAATTTACCATTATCTGCCATTGCGGGATCAACAATAAATAATCCGCCTTCTTTTAATAGCTTATGTTTATTATTCAAAATAATATCGAATTGTTTACGATCCCCAATATATCCTGTATATATACAATCTACTGTAATATGTTCTGAAATCCAATGGTCTATAATCTTAGGCATTTCATTTGTTAAATCTAGGCATGTGAAATTAGTAAATCCACATGTATGTGTAGATAATATTGCGGATGGAAGAATAACTGTTTCAATACCATAATGTGATAATATTGGTAGTGCGACAGTTAAAGAACATTGTCCATAACATGAAATATCTTGAATTGATAATACTTTTTTACTCATATAACCCTCCTATAGGAACTCTAATAATTTTTTTAACGCATGTATTTTTTCTATTGGCATAGCCTTAAGCTTTTCAATAGAATATAATCTATCTAAATCTTCTCTAGAAGAAATAGGAAGATTACCAAGTAATAATTCTAATTCATTTAGGCTATTAATATTTTGCATAAGGTTAGATAAATTAAGTCCACCCTTAATTCCTAATAATTCATTAATATTAATATATCTTCTATAGCTATCATCTTTATAATAAACAACCTTTTTAGCTAAATATTCATTTAGTTTTTGTTCAGATATTTGAAATTCAACTATAGATTCTCCTTCAAAATAAATATATATTCCTTCATCCTTTATTCCTAATATATAATCTATAGAAGCTTTAAATAAATCATTAAGTTTAATTAAAAGTTTAGTAGAGAAATCTCTTTTTTCTTGTTCATAATATCCAATATTTGTAGAAGTAGTACCTAAAATATTAGCTAAATCAGCTTGAGTTAAGCCGAATTCTTTTCTTAATTTGCCAAGATTATTTGCCATAAAACCACCTATTTTAAAATTGAAAATTATTACTTTAATTATATTTTAATTACTACCCTAATACAAGACGATATATAAATAAATATTTATAATTTACTATAATTATGGTAAAATAGATATACAAAGGACGTGGTATTATGAAATTTAAGAGATTATTAATTCCTTCTTTGTTAGCACTATGCCTTTTTTGTTTAACATCATGCGATATTGAAGGTTTCATAAAAGATAACACATCACTTGGTGATATTGATCCTAATGATATTATTGATAATATTGTTAATGGCGATCCTGATTATGTACCTGTTGATATAGATGAAACTAATCTAGATTACGGTTACCTAGATTTACAAAGATATGAAACTAAGAAGGAACAATTAACTGGTTTATATACGGAAATAGATAATATATTAGCTGATTTTATGACTAATGGTCAAACTTTATCTCCTACAACTATTACTGGAATGTCAGATACTTATTATATTATAAAAGATAGAGTTAGTTATTCATATTATGGTTTAAGCTATCAAGAAGCTGCCTCAGTATATAAATGTGTATTATTAGATAATCCTGAATACTATTTTGTAAGTAATACATTAGTAAATGGTAATATTGGTAGTGTTTATTTCTTAACATTAATTTGTGATCCTGATTATGCCGATGGTACTGTTAGAACCACATATAATAATATGATTACTGCATATGATGCACAGGTGAAGACAGAACTAGAAGGATTAACAAATCCACTACAAAAAGTAAAAGCTATTCATGATTATATAACAAGCCATGCCCAATACGCATTTAAGGCCGATGGTGTAACGCCAGATGATTCAACATTTGCCCATAATTTATTGGGTATAATAAAGAATCAAAAGGGTGTATGCGAATCATATGCTGAATTATTCCATTATTTGTTAAAGAATAATGGTGTTGAATCAATTATTGTAACTGGCGATGCATGGACTGATCTTCCAAGAACTGGAAGTGGTGAATCTCATGCTTGGAATTATGTTAAATTTAATTATGAAGTTAGTGGAGAAACAATTTCTAGATGGTATGGATTTGATGTTACTTGGGATGATCCAGTACCAGATACTCCATCATTAAAGACAACATATTTTGGTTATTACTATTTTAATCATAATTTATATACATTCTTAGATAGTCATGTTCCTGATGCGAATGGCGATTTAAGTAAAGGTATTAATTATCTTTATGCATTACCAACATTAGAAACTGCAGATTTATTATCTTAGATATTAGCTTAGGGTAAACCTAAGCTTTTTCTTGTATGACGGGCATGTTATAAATCTAGGGTGAAAGTCCCAAGAGGCATAGTTGCCAGTGAACTCGATAGCGACTTGCAAAGCATAAACCGGTGACGGAGTGTGAAAAGAAGCAATAGCGAAATAGTGGCCCAA
>JAFRXJ010000026.1 GCA_017441525.1 Acholeplasmatales bacterium
AAGCATACCGGTAATATGTCAATATATGAAAATAAATAAATTTTCAGATATTAAGACATATAAGGGACAACACAAAAGAACCTATACAAGATAGGTTTAAAAACGAGGTATGGTAAATCAAAAGAGAAATTATTGATTCTTGTACAATTGATTTTTACTCAATAATCCATAAATCAATCTAACAAGTTTTCTAGCAGTTAAAGCAATAGCGCGAGTATGTTGATGAGTTTTAACTTCTGCAAATTTCTTTTGATAATATTCTTTATAAACCGGATTATGAAGAACAGCCATAGAGGCAGCTTCACAAAGATAATATCTTAAATAAGAATTACCGGTTTTAGTCATTGGGGTATCTTCGTATTCAGCATCGGCTGATTGATGACGTCTCCATGTTAGACCTGCATATTTGGCAAGAGCTTCTTCATTATCAAATTGTTTAATTGAACCTATCTCTGATAGGATGCCAGCCGAAAAAACTGGACCGATTCCAGGAATAGAAATTAAACAAGTATATTCATCCGAATTGTAGCCTTTAGTTAGGTTCGCAATTTCCTTATCAATATGTTTAATTTCGTTTTCTAGGCATCTTAAGATGGCTAAAGATGAAGCAATGGCAGTATTGATAGGTTCGTAGGCTGTTTTATCTAAACGATAAGATATACGAGCACACTTAGTTAAGATTTCAGCTACCTTTTTAGAATCAGCAAAACGATTCTTAGAGGCAGTAGAAATAAATGAAGTTAAATCTTCAATAGGTGTATTGATGATTTCTTCAGGAGATTTATATTCTAATAATATTTCTTGTGCAGTAGCACTAAAAGGATCAGAAAATGGCTGTATACCGTCATATTTTCTATCAAAAGCAGAGAATTTTAAGAAAATGTTATTCAACACATATAGCTTTTCTCTTACTATTTGTTCGGAAATATGTCTACGATGACGAGTTAATCTCTGCATAGCAAGTTTTTGAGGACCTTTTACAGGATTAAGTTTATTAACTTTACCAGCACGAGCCATATCAGCAAGAATATAAGCATCTTTAGGATCAGTTTTATCCATCTCAGAAAAGCTTTTACGATAATTACAACTAGTTTTAGGGTCAATACAGTAAACTAGAACGTTATATTTTAAAAGTGCTTCAGAAGATGATAAATAAGTAGCAATGTGGAAAGAATACATACCAGTGGATTCTAACACAATTACTATATTCTCGTAGTTATTTTTAATTAAACATTCTAATAGTTTATTTTCAATTTTGGAAGCACCTTCTGTATCATTAGGTGAAGAGAAAGATAGAAGCTTTTTCACATCAAAATTCATAACATAAACTTGGTTAGAATTCTTAGAAACATCAATACCTACGAATAAAGAATTTAATAAAGACATGAGGGATACCTTCTTTCATTGATTAGATATATAGAAGTCCTAGCCTTGAAAGATAACCTCAACCTCGCGGTAATAAGAACTAGTCCCAGATCATGGATGATTGAGTTGAAATGGGCGAACAACTACTGGTCAGAGGAATATGTCAATCAAGCAGGTTAGCAAGCTTTTATAAGTAGTCAAAAGCTACAGGAGGAAAAAAGCTCATTCATCTAGTTATATCTATGAAGATTATAACACTAGGACTTCAAATATACTAATATGTAGATAGACTTATCCAAGGTCTAAAACTACACTACATATTATACGAGGAGGTAATGGTATGAACGATTCACCAAAAAAATCTAAATCTAGTATTGCTTTAAAAATTTTATACATCGTCGCACCATTACTAGTTGTATTCACAGCAGTTGTACTAATTTATGCGTGGTACACTAACACATTACAAACTGGTGAATTAGATGTAACAACTAAAAATTTTACAATTGAATATACATTTGATGATGATACAACAAAGAATGTATTAACTTATACAGTAGATGATATAGCGTTCTTTGATTATGATGCTACTGAAGAAATAGGCTTCTTAGAAGATGAAGCTATACCCTTTGTAGTCAATTTGAAAAACACAAGTGAAAGTAACTTGAATTACACAGTTACATTCAAAGCAACTAAAACAATAGTAACAACATCAGGAACTGTTGAATCAGTTGCATATGTTGGAGCATTACTTGACTTTACAGGTGTTGGAACAACATATGAATCAATCGAAGATATATATGATGCTGATACAGAGCATACAAATTATACTGGTGCAGCATATGATGAAACATCAACTGCAACAATAGCTGATACTAATTTTTTAGAAGTTAAAACAACAGGAACAATCAATTCTGGTCAAACTGATGCATTAACATTATATCTATTTGGTATTCAAGAAAAAGATGGTGCAATCAATTCACAATTCTTATATCAAACAGTAGATGGTGTAACATCACTTAGATCTTATACATTCGAATTAACAATTCATGCAGAACCAATTAGTAGTGCAACAGTAGATGAAAATTAATTAAAACTAATTATCCTATAAGGAGGTTAATAAAATGTCAAAAAGAAAATTAATAATTTTATATACGATAACAAGCTTAGTCTTTGTTCTTTCAATTATGGCAGTTTTTGGTGCCTTCTTATTTGATGAGAAAGTAACAGTAACAGCTAATCTAGGAAATATCACAACAATTGATAAAGGATTTGTTTCTTATGGTCCTGGTACAGTTACAGATGGAACTTATACAGGTTTAGATATTGATAATTATCAAAGTACTGCAGCTTATAAGACAGCTTTAAAAACTAGAGGTAGTGCAAAAGATATAGATTCAAGTTCAATTGTATGTTATGCAACTGAAAAAGAAGGATATTCAGAAGAAAAAGATGAATACTTCTATCTTAATCAATTAGGATTAAAATTTAGTATTGCAGCTTCAATTGATGTATTCGTAAGAATTCACTTCGAGGATGCGTGGATTCTTGAAAAGACAATCGGTGGTAACCCACTTGATCCACAATATATAAGAAAAGCAGCATTAAATGCTTCTTATCCATTCCAAGCTCCTGCAGGCAATACAGATTGGTATTATGATGTAGAATCAAATTCAGTTTATTACAAACATGTAATTGATTCAGAAGAAGAAACTACATCTACTGATGCTGCAGGCAATTATATTCATTCACTAGCTTACGATGTTAATAATTCATATTTTTATGAATTTGGACAAAATGAAATTATAGCAAATGGACACCAAGCAGTATTAGTTGAGGTTTCATTTACTGTAGACGTTGTTCAAGCAAACAGAGCATATAAAATTTGGGGAGTAGATCCATTAACAATCGGTAGTTAAAAGAAAGGAGTTGATGATTTATGAAGAATAAAAGAAATATTAAAAATAATTCATCAAAAAACTTTAATAAATCTATTATTAGAAGAAATATCATAACATTATCGACTTCGTTTGCCCTAATGGTTGTTGCTTTAATAGCAACAATTTTAGTGCTTAATACTCATGTAAGAGAAAAGAAGTTCATGGCTTATGATGGATATTATAATTCTGGTCAAACAACAATTGATAGTACAAATTATCCAGCACAGCAATATGTTAAATTTTCTGATATTTATACAATTTCAAACATGAATGTAACAGCAACTGGTTCTCCAGCTACTAATCAATATATTACTATTGAATCAAAAGCTGATTTATACGCATTTTCTAAATTATGTAATTCTAGTGCTACATTTGCTGGTTACAAATATAAATTATTAAGAAATATTGACTGGGACGAAGATGGAACAGTTTACTATTTCGATCCAATCACTAGAGCATTTACAGGCGAATTTGATGGTAATGGTTATACCATTAAAAATCTTACTATGACCGTAGATGATAATGGTACAAGAAGTAATGATTATGCTATGTTCTTAACTAACAATGGTACTATTAAGAACTTAGGATTAATTGATATATTTATGACAGTCAATGCATCACCTGTATCAGGTTCAACATTATATATTGCAACACTTTGTGCAAAGAACACTGGTACAATTGATTATGTATTTGTTCGTGATAATTTAGATGCAGAAGAAAAAGCAAATCATGGTGGTATGTCAATTACCGCACCTAACTACCGTGTATCTGGTGTAGTAGCGGTAAATAGTGGTACATTCACTAACTCATATTATGCTGGTACTAAGGTTTATAATCCATCTGGTGCAGGTTCTCAAGATACATTCCAAGAAATATTACTTGAAAACTCAGGTACAATTTCAAACCTACATTTTTATGATTCATTAATAGCTGATGTTACAGGTACAATGGATGCTGTAACAAATTCAAATGTAGCTATTGAATATTCTGAATTAAATAAGAAGATTGACTATAATACACATTATGGTATTTGGTGTCAAACTTTAGATGATTTATTTGATAATGTTACTGGTGTATCTGGTACTAATTGGATTACTAGTTCATATTATAGCAATGAGAATAATACAAATATAAGTAACTTTGGTTCATTAATTAATTTCGTTACACCTTTATTAAAGAAATTAGATGAAACTAATGTTCAATATGATACATCAACAAGTAAATATATTATTAAAATTAATTCAACTGAAGATTTCAACTATATCTTCAATAGTATGAAGTTAAACGCAAAGTTCACAGATAGCTCAATGGTTTATAAGCTTAACTGTGATATTAATATGAATGATATTGCAATTCCATCATATGATGATTCAATTCAATCTACATTCACTTCATTTGATACTTCAACTCCAAGAAAGATTTATTTTGATAAATATAATTATTATGTAAGTACAGGTAACTATAATGCATATGGTGTATTCCCATTCTTCTCAGGAGAATTATCATATATTAACTTTATAGTTGGTACATCTTCAAACCAAAAGACAATTTCTACAACTACAGCTGGTGTTAAAGCAATTGGTACAGCAGTAGGTTATGCTGAAACTGCAGTTATTGATAATGTTAATGTTTATGTTAATGTAACATTAAATAACTCAATTGGTAAATATTTTATTGGTGGTATCGCTGGTGTAATTGGAGATAAGACAGTTATTTCTAATTCAACAGTAAATGGTTCAATTACAACTACAAATTCTAATCCTGGATCATTTAATGATGACGCTAATAATGTTAATGGTATTGCTATTGGTGGTGCTGTCGGATTTGTAGCTAAATCTGGTGGTTCATTAGATACTGTATTATCAACTGTTAATATTACATCTGCTGGTTATACAAATAAAGAAGTAAATATTGGTGGTGTAGTTGGCGCTGGTTATTTAATTGATACATTCCAATTACAAAACAATGGAACAATCAATGTTGGTACAAGTGAATCTGCTGCAGCATATTCACAAATTCATCTTGCTGGTGTTATTGGTAGATTCTTAGGAATGTACAATCAGGCAAATATGTTCACTAACAATGGTGACATTACATTATATCAACAAACAAATGCTGCAACATATTATGCAGGTATCTTAAATGCTGATATTCAAGTATCTAACAAGGGTGAATATTATCTAACATATAAAGGAAAAGCACAATTCTGGGCAGCAGCTTTAAGTAATGGCGCTAATATCCTTATATATAATACTAATACAAATGCTAACTTCATGTATACATATGGAGTAAACATTAAAAATTCTAATGGATTTGCAACAAAATTATCAGGTGTATATAACTTAAATTATAGATTTGCATCAGAATCAACTGCTTTAGGTGCAATGACAATTAACATGAATCAAATTAAGAAATTTGCTCCTGTTATTATGTCAAATAACACATCAAGTAGTACTGATAATATTTCATTAACAACAGTATATAACTTAAGAGATATTACATATGATACATCTGCAGCATTAACAGCATCAGTATACTATACTGGATGCGTTATGGCAGATTATGTAAATTACATTGATGTAAGAAATGAAGGTAATCAAACAATGACTATCGATAATGCTCTTACAGGAAATGTAAACATTACAGGTGTATTCTATGAATTAACTGGTGGATTTACTGCTAAATCAATTTACAATGGTGGAAATATTACTGTTACATATACTGCAATAGTTACAGGTAATATCAATGCATCAGGTATTTGTTATGCTAATAATAATGGTTTCAGTGCATCTGAAATTCAAAAATATAATCCATCTAATGACAACTTTGATAAAGATGCAGTAGGATCTATTAACAACTGTATCAACAATGGTGCAATAGAAGTAACAAATCCTAACTATGCTAATATTACATTTAATAAGGTTGAAATTAAGAGTTCAAATGGTGATGTCATTACAGAAAATCACTGGAATCCTGCAAGTGCTCCAGCTGCATATTTAGTTGGTAATATTAATGTTACTGGTATTGCTGTTTATAATTATTCAGTTATTACTAATACATTTAACATTGGTGATATGTTTGCTGCAAACTATGTATGCAATAATT
This sequence comes from Acholeplasmatales bacterium, assembly GCA_017441525.1. GTDB lineage: Bacteria > Bacillota_I > Bacilli_A > Acholeplasmatales > Anaeroplasmataceae > Anaeroplasma. Next base: position 6,408 of record JAFRXJ010000026.1, read on the forward strand.
CTACTGATAATAAGAATGAGATTAATGCTTCAGGTTTAGTTACATATAACATTGGTGGATACGCAATTATTGAGAACTGTGCAAATGATGGTGACATTAAAGCAATCAATATGTCATTCTACATGGTATTTGATAATGGTCAATCTAATGTCAATGTTCAAACTGCTAAGAATGCATATGTAAATTCAAGTGGTATTGTTGCTCATAATGATGAAAATGCAGATGGTTCAACTTATAACAATTCAAATTCTCACTCTAAACAAATAATTGCATTCACAATTAATTATGGTTCAATTTATAGTTATAATGTTAGAAGAAATTCTACAACATCTGCTGATCCTAACTTTAGAGCAATATCAGGCGGTATTTTAGGCCAAGGATTATTAAATACTGTTAATGTTATGAACTATGGTAATGTTTATGGCTCAGAAGTAGCTGGTGGTATCATTGGTGTTATGTTCTTTGAATGTTTTAAAACAGAAGTAAATTCTAGCAATAGTGTTGTATTTGCAAATACTATTAACTATACACCTGTAAAAATAATTGATAAAGGTGAATTAGTATATAGAGATAATACTCTATATACATATAGAACATATTCAACATTTAAATCTTTAAATGCAAGTAGCACGTGCTACTTTACAGAACTTCCTGTATATTCAAAAGATTATTATAATGGTTCAATATTTGGTATTATTAACTTCAATGGCGATTCTAATGCCCAATATATGAAGATTAGATATTTAATTAGTTTTAATGATGATATTACATTAGTTGGTGCAGAAGCGGCAACTCCAACTTTACCAGATGGTGCTATTGACTTATCAACATTCTTCTCTGCATATATTAAATATGAATCAGGATTTATTCTTGATCAATATATTGGTAAAAATGTAACATACGCACCACTTTCAAGTGATAAGGTTACAATTAATCATGTTGAATACACAGGTGTATTTAATAATGATTTTAAATTTAAACAAGCAATTGATGGTAATGCAGAAGCATTAGATGTTGATCATCATAGGACTGATATATTCATTTCTGATTATTTTTATTTCGTCGGAGTATTATATGTAAATGAATTATTACTTAACAAGATTGGTTGGGGTAATATAGCATATAGTGCCGCAGCTGAAACATTCGCTACAAAATTAGAATCTGTTGGTGTATTTGTTAAATATTTAGCAGGAAAAGATAATACATCTGCATATGATAGTTTAGTTGCAGCTGCATTTAATACTGATACATGGTTAAGCAAATGTGATACTGAAATATTAACAGAAGTAGTTAATACATTAATTGAAAACGAAGATACAGAAACATTGCTAGCAATGATAAATTATATTTTCAGTTCTTCATCAAGTTCTTATTCAATTATTAAAACTGAAACAAGAACTGCTATACTAGAAGCAATATTACAGCATGACGAGACAATTAATTATTCAGATTTATTAGATGTTATTATAACTTATGTTGGAAATTATTCTGAATTATTAGCTAATAGTGCCCTAGATAAGAGCGATGAAGCAGGAGAATATTTACATAATTATATTAAGTCATTATCTAATTCAAAAGTAGAAGACATTTTAACTACATATTGTAATTATTTAAAGAATACTTCAACAAATGGTTATTTTACATATTCTACAAGTGAACAAGCAAGATATGATATTTTATCAGCTATGTTTGAAAACATCAATGATAATTCATTCTATGATAGTTTAGCTGAAATTATTGAAATTGATGATCAATTATCTGGATATACATTATCTCCTACATTATCAATGTATGAAGGTTATTCATCATTAACAAGCGAACAAAGAATAGTTTTATATCAAGCAATAGCAAGAAATAATACAATTCTTACTAACTTATCAAATATGAATAATTACATTGGTGCTATGGCTACTGAAATTGATTTCTATGTTCAATTAATTAAGTCTGGATATTCTAAGACATCAATGGCTAGTATTTATAATGATATTAAATCAACAACTGTTGAAGAATCATCAACAACTGTAATTGATGAAAGAGTTGCATTATGGAATCAAATTAGAAATACAAACGTATTCAAAGATTATTTAACAAATCTACTAGGCAACGAATATGTCGCTAAAGCTACAGAATTTAGAAACACATATCAAACAACCACATATCCATATCCGTTAGCATATAGTGTTAATGGTGATTTGAGTTTTACTTATACATTTAATATTACTCCATCAACATATTTCTTAGGACCATATAAAGACAAGAATAAGACACAATTTGATTATGTTGCTGTGACTACTAATGTAGCTCCAACAAATGGTGATAGTAATACTACTAAGCGTTCAGTAGTTGATGTTATGACTAAGGCAGAGGCTGATTATCTTTATGATAACGGCTTTACATATGCATATCAGTTATTTTATTATGAATATAGTGATTCAAGCTCTAACAATCAGTTGTGTGCTGTAAGACGTACGGTTAATGGAGTAGAAGAAAACAAGTATGCATTTACATGGTTTAAAACAAGTAAAAATACAGACTTTACTGGTGGTTTTTTAAGTGGTAGATATGACGATGATGGCGTATGGTATGATGAACCAGTTATTGCTACTATTAATGGTGTAGATATCGATGTATCTGGTGGAGGTATTTCAAAATTTACATCAACTACAAATGGTAGTACTGGTGAAGGAAATTGGGCCAACAACTTAAATAAAACTGGATCTTGGATTTTAACAGATATTAATGGAAAACAATATACTCAAACTGGAACATTAACAGACTGGGCTGATTTCATTATTGAACATGAAATTAGACACTATATTTCTTATCCAACTGACCAGTGGCATTCAACTAGATGTAGTGGATTGGGTAAATATAGATCAGGAAATAGATGGTTTACATGGAAATCAGAAACTTATCCTGTATATTCATCTCAATATATTGATTATTCAATCGATGATTTGTTAAGACTAGATGGATATTTAACATCTTATGATGATGGAACTACTGTTGATGAAACAGAAAGAAGCATTATTAATGAGTTATTCAATACTCATTTCGTTGGTGATGCCAACTTTAATGCGATTATTACTGCGGCATTATTTGAACAAAATGCTTATATAAGAAATGATTCTTATTATAGGGTTACTAGTCCTACATTAAATAAAAACTTTACTTCATATTACACATTAACTGCAACTCAAGCTAATTTATATGATTCATCAAAGAAATATTATAAATTAGTTGATAATAATTATATTGAAGTAGATAGTAAAAATGTAACAAGTTCAAATTATAATACATTCTATTTTGTTACTGCAACTAGAGCTATAACATATGATTCAAATGCTATATATTATGAAATGCATGATATTGATGATTATGATATAGATTATATAAATAACTATTTCATTACAAATATTTATACAACTTCTACAATATCAGGAAATCATCCATTTGATTACTTATTCCAAAGATATGTTAATGCTTCTAATAAAACTACTGTAAAACAATATTTAGGAAGTATTGTTGCAGGAACATCAAAAGATGAATTTGTTGGATATTGTGCTGGAAACCAACAAGCTTATGCAAAACTATTATTAGAGTTGATGATATTAAATCGCATTGATCCATCACAGTTTATAGTAACATATCCACATAGTATTGGAAATAGTTCGGATTCATCAGCTGTTTCAGTAAATGAATGCACGTATTATTCTGATTTGTATGTTGATAATACATATGCAGAATATGAAGATGATTATAGTTATTATTTGTTTGAATATGCTTTTACGTTTACTCAAATGAATTTCAATGTTAGTGATTATGATACAGTATTATTGTATGTTGGACCGGTTAATACTCAAGGAACATTACGTTATAGTACTGATGGTACTAATTATACAACCGAAACAATTGAAGAAATTATGTCTATTGAGATAGATACTAGTTCTTCATCAACATTGTATTTACAAAGCACTTCGAGTGATGTTTATTTCTATGCTATCTATTATATAACAGCAACTCAAGCTACTATTTCTGATAATTCATCAAATAATTATGTTTTACTGGATGAAGCAACTAATGGTAGAACAACTCCTGGAAATATAATCTATACTTTACCATCTAGTTCTGATATTGAAACAAGAATTAGAACGATTTTATCAAATAACGGCATTACTCCAGCTACTCTTACATATGATGTCAATATGAATTTTGTTGCATACAATAACAATGATAATGGATGGCTAAGATACTTTAGACTTGTTATTGATAATGATAGAAGCACTTCAACTAATAATGATATTACAATTCTAGGAACAAGTACTGCAACAGTTGCTAATAGAAATACATTTAGTGTGTCAACAACTGATTCATCTTACTTAGGAAAAGCAGTTGGTTTAATGGTAAGTCAAACCCAAAATGGAACTTATAATTATGATGCAACCACATCAAATGGCCAACCTAAACAGTATAGATGGCGTTTATATAAAATAGAAATAACTATAAATTATTCATACACATATTTAGGTACTATTTATAATCGAAGAGCTATTTTAACAAATGACGATATTCATTCTATTTTAAATGATAGTATTGGCTATTCTAAGGAAGATTCATTGGCTACAGTTTTACAAAATTCTCAAGATTATTCTACTAAATATAATAACTTATTAGATGATGCAACATACAATCTAATTCCTATTGATTATTCACAATCTATGTATAGAAGCACATTAGTTTCTGATACATATTATGTTAATAGTGGAAGTACATATACTCAAACTTCAGGTGTATATGATTCTACAAAGAATTATTATACAAATAATGGTGGGACATATACTGCAGCAACAATAGATGCTAATACATACTATAATACAGTTCAATCTGGAAAATATTATGTAAGCTACGAGCAAGCATCAGGTGCTTATAATAGTAATGCAGTATATTACACTAGAAATGGTAATGTATATACTAGAGCTACAGTTACTTCAAGCGATTACTATCCAGCATCTTATAATCAAAGTACTTATTATGTAAGAACTGGTGGTGCTGGAACTGAATTAGATCCATATACATATGCTCTAGCTACAACATATGATTCTAATACTCAGTATTATACATATGATAATGAAGTTTATACTGCAGCAGCTCCAAGTGAAGCAGTATTCTATCAAGATTATGTTTCTAATACATATTATGTAAATGGTGGTACAAATTATCAATTAGCTACAAGAACTTATGATTCTAATTTGACTTATTATACTGAAAGTAATGGAACATATACTGCAGCAAGCATTAGTGAAACTCAATACTACAATAGTACAACATCAAATACTTATTATTCTAATTTTAGATTAGCTTCTGGTGAATATATTAGTACAGCTAATACATATTACACAAGAAGTGGTGCTGGAACTAGTGCTGATCCATATATTTACACAGTTGCTTCACCAAGTGAATCAGCATATTATGGAACAACAACTTCTAATAAGTATTTCACTAATACAAGTGGAACATATGCAACAGGTGATTACGATGCATCTAATACATATTATATCTATGAAAATTCAGAATATGTAGAGCATGGTAAAGCATCTAGAAATATTATTGATTTATTAGAATTAAGTTCTACACATACTGAAGGTATTACACCTGAATATTGTGTACCTGATTTCTTAAAATTATTCATAACATCTTCTAATGAAGCATTCTTAACATTTGTTAATCATGCTGTTGTAGCTTCTGAAAATGAAGATGAAGATTTAGCAATAATTATTCAAGAATTACTAGAAAATATTGGTTATATTTCTTTAGGCGATGCTGTTAATACTCCATCAATTACATTATCAGAAGAAACAACTAATATGCTTGCTACTGCATATTTAGTATCTGATTATAGATATATCTTAACTAACCAAACAAATGTTTATGATAGTAAATTGAATGTTTACGTAATGGCAGGAACTCCAAATTCATGTAAATATTTCTTAAGTAATGGAACATATTTAATTCCATTCTTTGAAAACTTCTGTGCTGAGATTGGTTATAACTTATCAACTACAGGTTATGGTATTTATGCATTAGCATCTAATCAAGGTAAATTAAATGGACAATTTATTCCAGATAACCTTGAATTAGATATAATGGATCCATATTATGAAGTATCTGCAAGTGTTGGATATGTATTAGTTGATGGTTCATCAAGTGATGCTTCTTGGAGAGGCGGAACTACAAGTGATGAAGATGATGATTCTGATACAACATCTGTAAACTATGCATTCTATGATGAAATGAAGCAATTAAATGCATCAATTTCAACAGTAGTATTTGATTTAACTATTACTGATGGTACTGATACATATTATGGAGATATTGATTTAAAGAATCATACAATAACATATTATGTAGAAGAATTAGATACTCCATACACAGTTACTAATATTGACTTAGCTTACAAAGCTAAAGCATTAAAGGGAGCTCAAAATTCATGGAATGATAATATTCAAGAATTTGTTGCAGGAAGTCAATTTGGTGATGGTACAACTGACTATAATGTTTCAGCATATCAATTTACAGTATTTGCTGAAAACATTAAAGTACATGATGTTTATAGTATTATCTTTAAGAAAATTACTACGACATTAACTATGGTTTATGATAATAGTTGCTTAAATGCTGGTGATACTAGTGTATTAAAGACAGTTACTTCATCTACAACTGATTCAACAGTTATATTAAATATTACATCTTCAAATGAAAAATTAAGAAAGGGTCTAAACCTTGAACCTTATCTATCATTTGTAAAGATGGATGGTAGTGCTGAAACTGATACTGTTTATAGAATGAATAGTGATTTCATTACTTTATCTGTATTATCAATTGACCATAGAATTAAAGCTGATGGTAGCGCAGTTGCTACAATGTCAGTGTCTTATAAGATTCCTGCAGGAACTTATAGAATTTACTTATCAATTTGTGGAAACTCTACATATGTAACTTATGTAAAAGAAGCTTCAAGCGAATGTGAAATTCATGCTACATTCGGTGGACAAGCTGGTGATATCTTCGCAAGTAGTATAACAGCTAATAGTTTAATTGATTTCGGTAGATTATATAATAATATCGAATTAACTGACTACTTAGAAGAATATGAAGGTTTATATGGCGAATTCTATCTTGATTCATTCACATATTCAGCAAATGCTACACTAACAGTATCTGCAGATTATGATACTATAGATGTTACTTTAGATGACAATGTATTATACACAAAATATGTATATACAATTACATATGTAATAACATCAGAAGATGAATCAGTAACAAAGACTTACACTCATATATTAACTGAAAAAGATCCATATAGTGATGGTGATAAGTATGCATCTGTTACTAAGGATGGTGCTGATGTAAATCCATATTCATCTGGAACTACTCTATATAATCAAGATGCAACAATTACTAATGATAATGTTGTCTCATTAAAGTATGATAGTACAACTGATACTAGAGCTAGAGTTCAATTTGACCGTGCTGACGCAAATGGTCATTTAAATGAACCAAGATATATCATCACTTATACTACAGATAATATTTATACAATAAGCCCATATGTTAGATTCACTACAACTGATGTTACAACAGATACTGAAATTGTTGGTTCTGCATCTTTAAAGACAGGATACCATCAAATGAAGGCCGAATTATCAAGTAGTACTGAAACTGGTTATTATGAATTTATGTATACATATACTAATACTGGTAAATGGTATACATTAGATGAAAATAACAAGATTACTACTGATTCTGAAACTGGTGAAATTGTATATATTGATTACACATCTACATATAACTTCCCAATCTTACAAGTTAATAAGTTATTCTCACTAGATGCAACTCTACATTCAATCTCATTCATTGACTCATTGAAGGTATTAGGTTCTGCATCTACAGGTATGAGAATTCATGGTATGAGACCAACTGATGAACATCTAGATACAGCTTCACAAGAAATTTGTTATATCGACCAATTAGATGATAGTTCTAACTGGGATATCGCAGTTAACTCTGATGGAACAATTAATTATGCGCAAAAAGGTGAGCAATATGATTATGGTATTTCTAGTTATTATGATTACTATATCGTAGGTTCAGTTGCTAATGCACAATTAAGTAATTATGCTCCAACATTCAAGATTGAAGATAACGCGTTGATATTCCAATATGTTACTGAACGTATTAAGACTAATTATGGTTTAGGTAAGCAAGGTAGTTATACTGATGCTGATATTCTAGAAGATCATTCAACAAAGACTTACTTATATGTTCCATTCACATATGAAGGAACTGATAGTAACAATAATGTTGTTACATTAAATAAGACATTCTTAGTTGAACTTGCTTCTAATGGTAAGACATTAACAAATATTTATGATGCAAAAACTTATGAATCAAAAGGCGTAGCTCTTAATAGAACTATTAACCAATGTGCAACTACAACTGGTATTACAGTAACAATTGATGGCACTACATATACATTAAGTAGAGCTGAATTTGGTAAGCCAACTAACAATTCATCATTATACATGGACTATATTGGTAACCCAGTTGAAGATCATTTCTGGTATGTAAGCTACGTTGTATATAGTGAAAACTATATTAAGTCAGCTAATAATACTTACGTTAAGTATTATCATATCGCATTAATCGATAGATCTAACAATGTTTACTTCGAGATTGATGTAATTGTTCCAGTTGATTTTGATATTACTAAGTTTGAATCATTATATCTATTAATTAATGGATTCTATTTAGCAGATAAGACTACAATGACATTCTCTGAATTATCAGTAGGTGCATATGTACATGATCCTCTTGATTACACATTAGGCTCTGTTGCTAAGAAGAGGTATACTCTAAGGTATAGTATTCAAATGTTACCTTCTGCATATTACTACTTTAATATTGATCTTCCAGTAGGATATCAAGCAGAAGCTACAGTTACAAATAAGACTAACGCTATAGATATTGGTGATTATCTAGGTGGTAACCCAGATAATGCTGAACATACATTAACTTATGATGGCGCTTATTTACCACCATCATCAATCGTTGCTCAAGTTGTTAAATTAACAATTAATGTAACAGAAGGTGCAGCATCTGAGACAAATGTTTGGGGTATCCAATCTTCAGACGTTTACACTCGTCGTGCTGTATTAGATGATGATAATGTAGTAGGTAATGCTCATACTAGTTAGAATTTACAAAAGACACTCAAAGTGATTTACACAATGAGTGTTTTTTCTTTTTTTCATCAATAAATGTAATATTGTAATTGAATATATACAAAATACATAATATAATAATATTGTAATTCTTACATAGAATAATAGGCTGGTGGGATAAAAGATGAATTATGAAAATGAAAAAGAATTAAATTATGAAACAATTAAATCGATGATTTATACCATTAGAGGACAAAAAGTAATGCTGGATTTTGATCTTGCAAAACTATATGATTATGAAACAAAAAGGTTCAACGAACAAGTAAAAAGAAATATTGATAAGTTTCAAAAAGATAGTTTATTTCAATTAAAAAATGATGAAAATTACACTTTGTGGTCGCAAAATGCGACCTCAAACAGAGGAGGTTCAAGATACCTACCATACGCCTTTACAATTGATGGTATAAAAGTATTATCTACAGTCTTAAGAGGAGATAATATACAAAGTATTACAAGCTTGATATTAGATTCTTTTAAAGATGATATGATTAAACTAGTAACCACCGAAAAATGGCTTAGTGAAGCCAATAATTATGAAATTGTGAAATTTGAAAGTGGTAATATTATGTTAGATGTAAGAGTCTCTCCAAATGAAGATACCATCTGGTTAACACAACAAGAAATAGCAATTTTATTTGAAACATCTAAACAAAATATTAGTAACCATATCATAAAAATTTATGAAGAAAAAGAGTTGGAAATAAACTCAACTGTCAAGGATTATTTGACAGTTCAAATTGAAGGTGGCAGAAAAATAAATAGAACAATAAGATATTATAATTTGGATGTAATATTATCTGTTGGTTATAGAGTTAATTCTAAACGAGGTATAGAATTTAGAAGATGGGCAAATAGCATTTTAAAGAATTATTTAATAAAAGGATATTCAATTAATACTAAAAGATGTTTAGAACATTCTGATATAATAAACACTTTATTAAAACAAGTAAATGAATTAAGTAATACTTCTAAAAGATTAGATTCTATTGAGAAAAAAGTAGACATAGTAATGCATTATTTTAATGATCCAAAAACTCATAGGCATTATGCATTATTTAAAGGTAATAGAATTGAATCTGATGTAGCATATCAAACTATTTATAAATTAGCCCAAAAATCCATTTACATAATTGATGATTATATTGATATAAAAACATTACAATTATTAAAATGTGTTAAGCCAAATATAAATATAATTATATTTTCTGATAATAAAGGAAGTAACAGTTTAAATCAAAATTATATAAATGATTTTATTAAAGATACAGGTATAAACATAATTATTAAACAAAATAAGAAAACATTTCATTCACGATACATTATAATTGATTACATGACAAATAATTATCAAATATATTTATGTGGTGGTTCTTCAAAAGATGGTGGTACAAGTACAAATACGATAATTGAATTAGAAGAAAAAGAAGTATATAGTATTCTTATTAATAAAGTATTGAGCTATGATAAAATAAAAAAATTTTAAAAATTTTAAAAAAATATAAAAAATGGCATTTTTTTAATCAATTTTTCATTTATATCAATAAAACCCAATTTTATTTTTTTAAAAAAAGTATTTTAATCATATATTTTCCAAATCCTAACAATCATTTTTAAAAATATTCCATTTTGGAAATTTGACAATTATTTTATAAATTATATACTACCCATGAGGTGTATAAT
>JAFRXJ010000027.1 GCA_017441525.1 Acholeplasmatales bacterium
AATCTCCATCAATGATTAATAATTTATTCTTAATTAATTTTTCTATTTTAAAATCATCAAATGGATTACTATTATATCTTTTTTTGTAATCAGATATAGATATTCCATCTACCATTCTAAGACCAAATATTAGATATTCAGATTTTTCTTCATCTATAGATATAAAATCTCTTTTTTCTTCAAAATCATTTAAATAATCTTTCATTAATTTTTGATTACTATATCTATATTTATCAATAAATCCTGAGGCACCAAGTCCTATACCTACATAATCTTGTTCAGTCCAATATAATTTATTATGAATTGATTCATATCCAGGCTTTGCATAATTAGATATCTCGTAATGATGATATCCATTTTCATTCATAAATTTATTTATGTAATCATACATATCCGCAACTATGTCATCATCTAACAATTCAATTTTTTTATTATTTAGCATATATGAAAATACAGTTTTATCTTCTAATATCAAACTATAATATGATAAATGCTTAATATCTAATTCCTTAAAACATTCAAGATCATATTTAACATCATCAATAGTTTCTCCTGGAATTCCAAATATTAAATCAATATTAATATTATCAAAGCCATTATCCTTTAAAAGCTTTATTTTTTCATAAACCATTTCTTTATTATGATTTCTTCCAAGAAGCTTTAATAAATTAGAATTAAAAGATTCAACACCTAAAGATATTCTATTTATTCCATATTTCTTAAAGAGCATTATCTGTTCTATATTTAAAAGGTCAGGATTAAGCTCTATTGTCGTTTCTTTTGAGTTTTTAATATATTCTTTGATAAATACTAATATTTCTTCTAATAACTCAATAGAAAGGGAATTTGGGGTCCCGCCACCAAAAAATACTGTATCAATATTAGATAGATTATTTAATCTATATTTAAATTCATCTTTTAATCTATTAACATATTTAATTTTTACGTCACTTGTAGATACCATTTTAGTAAAATCGCAGTAATTACAAATCTTATCACAAAATGGTATATGTATATATAGACCTTTCATATATAACCTCGTTAATATAATTATATTAAATAATTATAGGTTTTACAATATTATGTAAACCAAAATGAGATTTTATTTTAAAATTATTAAAGTCAAAAAATATGATAAAAATGACTAGATATAGTTTCATATTATTGTTGTCATAGTTTATTTTTATATCAACCTAAAATAATCACAAAAATTCATATAATTCATGTTTTTCTTGTTTATAAAGGAAAATAAATGTGCTATAATTACATTAAATTTTTATTATGGAGATGATGTTTATCATGAAAAAAGATACACAATGCGTGCAAGCTGGATATAGACCTAAAAATGGTGAACCTAGACAAATTCCAGTTTATCAATCTACAACTTGGAAATATGATACTAGTGAAGATATGGGTAAGCTATTTGACTTAGAGGCATCTGGCTATTTCTATACAAGATTACAAAATCCAACAAATGATTATGTGGCAGCAAAGATTGCGGCACTTGAAGGTGGTACTGCAGCAATGCTTACATCTTCTGGACAAGCTGCAAACTTCTTCGCTTTATTTAATATTTGCGAATGCGGATCTCACATCGTTTGTTCATCATCAATTTATGGTGGTACATTCAATCTAATTGCTGTAACAATGAAAAAGATGGGTATTGATACTACATTCGTATCACCTGATGCATCTGAAGCTGAATTAGATGCAGCATTTAAAGATAATACTAGAGCTGTATTTGGTGAAACAATTGCCAACCCAGCTTTAACTGTATTAGATATTGAAAAATTCGCAAAGGTAGCCCACAAACATGGAGTACCACTAATTGTTGATAATACATTCCCAACACCAGTTAACTGTAGACCAATTGAATGGGGTGCTGATATTGTAACTCATTCTACTACTAAATATATGGATGGTCATGGTGCAGCTGTAGGTGGATGTATCGTTGATTCAGGAAAATTTGACTGGATGGCACATGCAGATAAATTCCCTGGTCTTTGTACACCAGATGATTCATATCATGGTATTACATATGCAACTAAATTTGGTAATGCAGGTGCATTTATAACTAAGTGTACTGCTCAATTAATGAGAGACTTTGGTTCTATCCAATCTCCTCAAAATGCATTCATCTTAAATCTAGGATTAGAATCATTACATGTAAGAATGCCAAAGCATGTTGAAAATGGACAAGCAGTTGCAGAATTCTTATCAAAAAATCCAAAGGTAGCTTCTGTAACATATCCTGGTCTACCTCAAGATAAATATTACAAAATAGCTCAAAAATATCTACCTAATGGTGGATGTGGAGTAGTTTCTTTCTGTTTAAAGGGTGGTAGAAAAGAAGCTGAACAATTCATGAAATCATTAAAGCTAATCGCTATTGAAACACACGTTGCAGATGCAAGATCATGCTGTCTAAACCCTGCTACTTCTACACATAGACAATTAACAGATAAGCAATTAGAGGATGCTGGTATTCCAGCAGGCTTAATTAGAGTATCTTGTGGTCTAGAAGATAAAGAAGATTTAATCGAAGATATTAAACAAGCACTAGAGAGGTTATAATATGCCTATTATCATTCCAAAGGATATCCCTGCATATGAGACATTAAAAAACGAAAATATATTCGTTATGTCTACTAATAGAGCAAGCACTCAGGATATTCGTCCAATCGATATTTTAATATTGAATCTAATGCCTACTAAGATTGAGACTGAAACTCAGCTAGCTAGATTATTAGCCAATTCATCTTTACAAGTCAATTTGACTTTTATTGTTCCTAGCTCTCATGATTCTAAGAATACTTCTAAAAGTCATTTAGATAGATTTTATACTACTTTTGATAAAATCAAAGGCAAGAAATATGATGGCTGTATAATCACCGGTGCGCCAGTTGAAAAGCTAGAATTCAACGAGGTAGATTATTGGGACGAGCTTAAAGAAATCTTTGAATTCACAAAGACTAATGTTACTTCTACTATGTTTATCTGTTGGGGTGCACAGGCAGCTTTAAAGCATTTCTATGGAATTGAAAAAACAGAAAGAAAAGAAAAATTATTTGGTATATTTAAACATAAAAAATCAGTTATTTATGAAGCATTATTAAATGGAATTGATGATGTATTCTATATTCCACAATCAAGATATACATACAATAAGGAAAAAGATTTACTTAACTGTAAAGATTTAATTCCTTTATGTTATTCTAAAGAATGTGGTACTACTATTTTAAAATCAAAGGATAATAAAAGGGTATTTGTTCTAGGGCATCTAGAATATGATAAATACACTCTTAAAAAAGAATACGAAAGAGATTTAGCAAAGGGTCTAGATATCAAAGAGCCTTGTAATTATTTTAATGAAGATAAATCTGATGTAGATGTATTATGGAGATCTACAGCAAACATCTTATATTATAATTGGCTAAATTATTATGTATATCAATTAACACCATATGATTTTAAAAACCCAATTATAAAATACGAAAACGAATAAAAAAAGCCTCTTCGGAGGCTTTTTGAATTATATAAAAATGTGTGATTTTATATAATAATCTTTCTTATTACAATATTTTATTGTAAAATTAATTTGGAAGTGATTAAAATGAAAAAAATATTTTTTGTATTAATTTCATTTTTCATTATTATTTTAACAGGATGTACTAAAAAGGAATACTCAATTATCGCTAAAGAATTAGATGATGAAAAATTCAATTATGTTGAAATTTATGATGAAGAAAATGAATCAAATTCAATATTATGTAATTATGTCAAATCAGTTTGGGGCGGTAATACAAATCCATATGATGTACATGACACAATTATAAGATATTCATATTTATGTGATACAAATAAAACATACAAAATTAAAGTAAACATTCCTGAAGATAATAAAATTAAAATCACTGGCATAACTGAATATTATTTTAATAATTTTGATTATTCTGATCATGATTTATCAAGAGATATTGATTATAAAGAAAATGATGATAACACAATAACATTAGATGTTTCATATGTTGAATACAACAACACTCATGTATATCAATACTATAAAATCAATTTCAAAGTAGATAAAATACATTACGGATACTTCTATTTTGGAGTTAGTTATGGAAATGAATTAACTAAATTAAAGAAAACATATGATTTCTTAACTGATATTACAGAATCAAAATTAGAATATTTATTACTTAAGATTGAAGATCGAGAAATAGAGGTTTCTGCCTCTAGTATTCAAGATTCAGTTGTTAATATAATTAATACACTTTATTTAGTAAAGCTTGATTTTACTGAATATACATTCTCTAATTATGTTGAATTTGAATTTAAATTAGTTGATGAATCATCAACACATAATATTAAAGTTGATACTAATTTAGTATCTTATTATAACGGCATATATTATCAAATAATATCTCAAGATAATGCATTAAAATCAATTATTAATAATTATACAAAATAAAAAGGCTATTAGGAAAATCCTAATAGCTTTTTTTCTACTTTCTGAAGTTAGCTTTTAAATTCTTAATTACTTCATTAATTTCTTCATCAGATGCATAATTTCCAGTGTTCATTTGGAATGTTCCACCCCATTCAAAACCATCCTTATATTTAGGACAAATATGGAAATGAAGATGACCTAATGTATCACCATATGCACCATAATTAATTCTATCAGGGTTATAAGCCTTTTGAATAGCCTTAGCAACATCAGATACATCCTTCATGAATGCATCTCTATCTGCATCAGATAAATCTTGGATTTCAGCAACATGGTCATCTTTAAATGCTACGATTGCTCTACCCTTATGAGATTGATCTTTAAATACGATAACTAAAGACTTTTCAGTTTCAAATGCCAAAACACCAAATTTAGCTAAAGCCTCACCTTGATTGCAATATGGACATCCTTCCTTTTTCATTTTGTATTCCTCCTTTCTATTCTTCATCAGATTTTAATATAGCAAGGAAAGCCTCTTGTGGTACTTCTACAGAACCAATTTCTTTCATTTTCTTCTTTCCTTCTTTTTGTTTCTCTAATAATTTTTTCTTTCTAGAGATATCTCCACCATAACACTTAGCTAAAACATCCTTTCTTAAGGCTTTTATATCTGATCTAGCTATTACCTTATGGTTTATTATAGCTTGAACTGGTACTTCAAATAATTGTCTTGGAATTATTTGTTTTAATTTTTCTACTAATATTCTTCCTCTATCATACGCAAAATCTTTGTGAACTATTGTAGATAAGGCATCTACAACATCTCCATTTAACATAATATCCATCTTAACAAGCTTAGATTCTTCATAATCTCCAAGTTCATAATCAAATGATGCATAACCTTTTGTATATGATTTTAATTTATCAAAGAAATCATAAACTATTTCAAGTAGTGGAATATTATAATGAATTACCGCTCTTGTTTCTTCAACATATTGCATATCAATAAATGTTCCACGCTTCTTTTGACATAAATCCATTATAGAGCCTATATAATCAGATGGAGTCATTATAGTTGCCTTAACAAATGGCTCTTCAATTCTAGCTATAGATTGAGGCTCAGGTAATTGTGATGGGTTGTCTATTTCTATCATCTCACCATTTGTTAAATATACATGATAGTTAACTGATGGTGCTGTAGCTATTAAATCAATATTATATTCTCTTGAGATTCTTTCTTTGATTATATCCATATGTAATAATCCTAAGAATCCTGTTCTAAATCCAAAGCCTAAGGCTTCTGATGTTTCTGGTTCAAATATTAATGATGCATCTGATAATTTTATTTTATCTAGGGCATCTCTTAAATCTTGATATTTTTTAGAATCAATTGGATATAGACCACAATATACCATCGGATTTAGCTTTCTATAGCCATGAAGTGGTGATTCTGCAGGATTATTAGCTAAAGTTATTGTATCACCTACATTAACATTATTAATGTCCTTTATGGATGCTGTAATAAAACCTACATCTCCTGCCATCAAATAATCTCTTTTAACTTCTTTTGGTGTTCTTACACCAACTTCAATTACTTGATATGTAGCACCTGTTGCCATAAATTTAATATTGTCACCAACTCTTAAAATACCTTCTTTAACACAAATAAGAATGATAACTCCTCTATATGCATCAAATGCGGAATCAAATATTAATGCCTTTAGTGGGGCATCAATTTTACCACTTGGTGCTGGTATATATGATACAACCTGTTCTAATATATCTCTTACTCCAAGTCCTGTCTTAGCTGAAGCTAGAACTGCCTCATAGGCTGGAATTCCTATTATATCTTCAATTTCTTTTTTAGCATTTTCGGGATCAGCTGAAGGTAAGTCTATTTTATTAATTAATGGTAATATTTCTAAATTATTATCTAGGGCTAAATATACATTAGCTAATGTTTGAGCTTCAACACCTTGAGTTGCATCTACAACTAAGATAGCACCCTCACAGGCAGCTAAGCTTCTAGATACTTCATATGTAAAGTCAACATGGCCTGGAGTATCAATTAAATGGAATTCATATTCAATTCCATTATTTGCTTTATATTTTAGGGCTACACTATTTAACTTAATAGTAATACCTCTTTCTCTTTCTAATTCCATTGAATCTAGAAGCTGTTCTTGCATTTCTCTTTCTTCAACAGAATCACAAATTTCAAGTATTCTATCTGATAATGTAGTTTTACCATGATCAATATGAGCAATAATACAGAAATTTCTTATTAATGCTTGTCGATTTTTAAGTTTTTCCAACTCATCCATATTATCACTCCATTCTTGATTATTCTATCAAAAAAAAGGCTTTAAATCAATGATTTCAAATGATTATAATATTAAATATTATAAGAAAAGACCATATCTTTGCGATATGGTCTTTTCTATTTACTTAATTATCTCTTTTAATATAGGAATATTATCCTTATTAGATATCTTATATGCTAAATAACATGTTCTTGATTCTTCTCTATAAAACCAATCATAATAATCTATTTTTCCTGTATCAAAATCATATGTTACTACTATCGAATATTCTTTTGCATATAAATGTAAATATATCGTGTCTTCCCAGATAGAATAGTTGAAAAATCTTATTTTACTTATCTTATTTATTGATTTTAATAGTTTATTTTCTTTTAAAGTTTCATTTGTAATTTCTTTAGTTGTATTTGTTTCGCTATCTTTTATTGTTAATGTAGTAATATCTTCCTCTTTTGCAGTAACTAAATATCTATTTCCATCTTTAGCTAGATAATAATCTTCTTTTGATATTGTAGATAATGTATCATTTATAACATTATAAAAATAATATGTTTCTAAATATCTAAAATATATTTCATTATCTTTTAAGAATAATGATCCATGATTAATATTATTAATATCTTCTAAAAATAATTCTTTTGTATTATCGTTATCAACGTAATAATATTTATTATCCTTTTGATATACTAAATGATTATCATCAATCCATAATATATCGTTTTCATATTCATATAATTCATTATCATAATAAACATTGCCGTAATCTGAATATATTATATTAGTGCTATGAGAATACTTTTTAAGTTTACTAGAAATACTAGGCTTTGGTATAACGCTATTTAAATAATTATATGTATAAAACGAAAAAAAAGTAACAATTGTAATTATAATTAATGATGAGCCTATAACAATCCATATTTTTGCTTTTTTACTCATAATGTCCTCCTATAATATAAAATATCTATTTATAATAGGAGCGTTTTCTCCATCAATCACATAAAAAGATAAATTATTAAAATAATTTTTATCTTTTTTATGAGTAAACCAATCATACAATGACATTTCGCCACTATTAAAGCTATATCGTATTATAATCCAAAATTCTTTATAACACATTTGAATAAAAATCGAATCGCTTATCACTTTATAATCGTCAAAATTGAATGATTTATTATATTTAAAATCCGAAAAAATTTCATTACTAATATCTTTTTTTGTTATAGTTTTCGATATATTAGATAATTTATTAGTTACAACTATTTCATTTGCTTTTTTATCAATTAAATAGTCGCCTTCACACTTTAAAATTTTTTTATTATTATTAAATTCCTCTTTTGTTATTCCATATGATTCATTTAAATTAACATTATATTTGCTCCATTTATGTGAATACTCATAGAATATTTCATCTTCATAAACAAATGCCTCATCATAATAGCCACTAAAATCATTACACTCATTTATATAAACTATTCCATTGTCGCCTTCCATCTTAAAAAAGTGACTGTTAGAATCGTATAATAATATATTAGTACTATTCATCCATTTAATATATATACCTTTTTTATAAATAACCGTTTTATTATTATAATATAAATAATTATTGGCATAATAAATAACATTATGTTGCTCAAAATTGGATAAAAAATTAGTTATTATCATATTTTTTGATTTTTCTTCTTTATTAAAATATACAATGTCAAAAACAATAGATGATATTAGCAAAAATGCACCAAAGAAAATCAAAAAAAACAAAAGTCTCTTTTTCATAATTAATCATCCTCTTCATTTTTATTTATTAAATATATTATATAATCAATCAAAGAAATTGGAAATAAAAGAACTTTATATAATTCTTTCATTAGAATAGAGGCACCATTATGTTCTGTATCATCAAATATTGTTGGGCCTAAATTAACAGATCCCGTCTCAAGCGTTTTATAACCAAAGAAATATAAAACATTGTGACACATCCATTCGGATACAGTTGAAAAAGCAGTCCCACTCATTTTGCCAGTTGTTTTATTAATACGAGAATTCACAAATAAACTATAGAAGAATTGTGCCATTGGTGTATGAATTTCGAACGAATTTACTATTTCAACACCTTTCGATGTATCTTTTATCTGTGTTTTTGATATTTTTAAAATATCATGACAAAATTCAATTGCTCCTACAATTGGCAAAACATTAGGCTTCGCTATAGCAACAAAAATTTGTGTTCCTCTAATAACACCAGTCCAAATTGCTTTCCAAGGATTAGTACCATTAGAATCTGTATATGATGTAGGATTATTGAAACAATATGAATATAAATTATATGTCTTCTTCTCTTTTATATCTACATTATCAAAATTATCAGGCGTTATAAATCTACAAAGTAATGGATTATAATATCTACTATTTAAATAATACATTTCTGATTCTGTATCATAATAATATGTTTTATATCTAAATGGGTTTTTATTAGTTACACCTAATGAATCTGATATTGTATTTACTGATAATATTAATCCATATGCATTATATGTATATGTACCAATTAGATTACCAGATGAATTAGTAATTCCCCATATAGTTCCTGTTTCATCTTTTAGATAGAAATATTCATTTATTTCAAATGAATTATTATTTGTTGAATCATATATAAATCCATATAAATTATTGCTACTATCATATAAATATTTTATTCTATATGTTCCTCTATCTTCTAGTAATAAATTATTGTTCTTATCGTAATAATACCATATATTTATAGAATTGTTATATTTTCTTATTCTTTTTCCATATAAATCATATACATAATTATAATTATTATAAGAAATTAATCTAGTTCCTTCATATGAATAAGTATTACCCATAAAGCTTATTGGTAACATTCCAGTAGTATTGTCATAAGTTATTGTATAATTTGTAGTAATATTATTTTCTCTTATACTTATACTATCAAGAATAGTTTTATATTGATTATTGTAATTGAATGATACTATTTTAGGATAAAATCCATAAAATCTAGTCCATGATAATATATTTTCACTTGTATCATATGTATAAACTATTTGAGATTGCAATGACTGATTTGAATATACTTTTTCTTTTGTTAATCTTAATTTGCCATCGTATTCATATGAATAATACATTTGATTATTTAATTTAATATAATTTTCATAACATATATCTCTATATAGATATGACTCCATTATATAGCTTCCGTTATTCATAGATAAGCTTCTTTTCTCATATCTAGATGAGCTATTATTATGTGGTGCTGAATACACATTTTGGGTTATTGTCCTTGTTGTATCTAGGATGACACCATTATTAATTCTTATCTCGCTTTTCTTTATTTCATTATTGCTTAATAATGAATTTGATTTATATATGTTTATATAATCTCTATCGGTTGATAATGATGTTGAAACAAATAAATTTCTTATTAAACCAAATGTTGTCATTTGATTATAATAATATTCTATTTTTCCAAATTGAATTATAAAATTATCAGCATTTTGATTTGGATTATAACTGATCGTATATGTGTAGTAATCAGATTCTGATATTGGTTTGAATTTTATACTTATAGTTGAATTATTAAACTCAATGCGCATTTTATACCAAACATTTGTTAATCTATATGAAGTTGTATATGTGACATCTTCCCATTCATTTCTTATAACTAAATATCTATTTGACTTTCTATATATGTATATGTTTCTTAAATAAGACTTAAAATAAATAATAACTTGATCTAAATGTCTTGTTTCTAATTTAAACTCAAACTCTATTTGCCCTGTAAATAAAACATTCGTATTGTATCTTATTTTTGTTCCATATAAAAGTGTCGCATAATTATTTATATCTTTATCATAATAAAACAATCTATAATCTTGTTTTGTAAAAGATTTAGGTGAATCTCCATTAATACTTAAAAGATTAGATGTCAAAGGATAAAATTCATCTTCATATTTCATTATTGTTGTATTTGATGAGTTTATTGTCCTAATAGATGAATCATCATTAAATGTAACATTTGAATAATAACTATCAGTCCTTAATTTAGCATCTCCATATTTATAATTATTATATGTATAATTAAATAAAGTCGATGTTGTATCATTATACCCTACATTGTCTTTATAATAATTAAATTCATAATCTGATATTGTATTTTTCTTTATTTGATCATTACTATCATATTCATAATTGTTATATCCATCACTTATTAATAAATCATAATTATTAAAATTAAATTCACCTTTTAATGTATTATTATAATGAACTTGAATCTTTTTAGGATTTGAAGAATATGTATAACTATAAATTCCATTAAATTCTAGTGTTGATAATCTATCTCTATTATCATATGTCTTTTTTGAAATATATCTATTTTGATTATATTTTACATCAGTTATTTTATTATTTTGCCATGTGAAATTATATGTTGTATCTATCAAATCATTTGCTGCAGTTAATTTATCATAATTGTTATATGAAAATATCATATGGTCACTATTATTATATACATCAATTAATTTAGCTCCGTCATATGAATTTATTATTGTATCATTTATTTGCGAATTATTAATTGTATATGATTCTATAGATTTCTTTTCTCTTCCACAACTATCATAATGAATATAATAATTAATTAAGTTTTTTTGTATATTTACTAAATAATCATAATTGTCACTTGAACATGTTTCACTATATTGGTAGCTTATACTACTATCGTTTGAGCTTTCTGTTAACTGTCTATTTTTATTATCATATGTTCTTATTATATTATATCCATCAACAGATTCTAATGTTACATTGCCATGATTGTCTCTTGTAAATGTTCTTGTCATTGTTGGCGTTATAACACTTGTAACCAAATTATTTGAATAACTAAAATCTGTCCAACCATCTTTATTATCTAAACTAGAAATCATATTATTTGCATTATATAAATAATATGTTCCCATATGTGTCTTCGTTAATTTAGGGGTATTTATATATGCTTCACCATTTATAAATATTTCTATTCTTACTTTATCATACGAATACCCCGGTTTTAAACCAATTACGAATGGTGAAAAATCATTGTTTACATCTATTCTCTTTGTTCTTGATGTATGAGAATAATCTCCACCAAAATATCTTATATCAATATAAATGTAGCCGCTAGATATCTTAGTAAATAAAAGTATAGACATATCGTCATCTTCTTCTCCGTATAGTGGATGATCATATGTCAATTTAGCGTATCCATCTAGATGAAATATATCATTTGAATCAATAAATAATGTAAGATTTGTAGGAATTGTTTGATTATAATCTTGATTTATAGAAAAACTATAATCAGTTTCATCATACTCATCTTCAGGTTCAAATGTCTCTATATCATAATCCAATAAATTATCATTAATTATATTTTCATTCTTTACAAAATCACTCTCATATTCTAATAAAAAATTATCATTATATTTATAAAATTTTATATATTTATCATTTTTAATTAAATACGAAATCATATTATTGTTATCATAAAATAACTTTAATGTCGATTCATATTCAGTTATTGTTGTGAGATTTGAATTATATGATATATTGGTTTCTAATACGTTACCTGTATCTAATTCAATCTTTGTTATTTTATCATTTGTATAATAGTACTTTATATTTGTATTATCTACACTATTAGTTATTGTCAATATACTTGATGAATATGAAATATCATATTTATCTACTTCTATATCAACATAATTTTCTTCCAAGTCATCATATTGATATAAATAATAATATAATTTTAAATTATTTGTGTTATTCAAATATATAGTTGTTGATGCAACTGGTACATCAATATTATTTATTATTTTATATAATGATACATCAACAGTTGAGCCTTGATACATAAAATAAATTTCTTCTTCATTGCAAGTAATGCTATTTATCTTATTATTTGTTATAGTTATATTTATTTGTCTTCCATCATAATAATTAATTTGATATGGATAGTTACTATTTAAAAAATAATATTCTGTATTTGTTTTGATATTTACTAATTTATAATTCAATTGACTATTATTGGAATATACATATAACATAAATGAATTTGATTTATATGCAATATATCCTTCGTTTACATTTTCATGATTAAATTGTGCATCTTCATAATCACCATAACAATCATATATTTTATAAATGTTGTTATTCAATGTAAAAGAATAGTAAATATTAAACTTATACGAATCAATTGAATAATTTACAAACACAATTGAATTATTAATATATCTTGTCTTTGAAAAAGGAAATAATGAAGTTTTATATATTAACCTATTATTTGTAGTGCTTGGATTTAATTCATAAGAAAAAACACCAAATTTATTATTAATTAAATAATTACCACTGGAGTATTTTTTATCCATATATGTACCTCCCATATTTTATTTATAATGCATCGTAAATCTACCTTCATTATAACATATTAATCTTTGATTAAAAGAAAAAATATAAGAAAAAGACCATATCTTTGTGATATGGTCATATTTCTATTTACAATTGCATGTAAATTCTTTATCTAATTCTTTTCTTAAATTATTCATACGCTTATTCATTCTTTTAGTATTATGACAAGCCTCACAACTTCCTGTAGGAAGATGTTTTACTTTTTTATATACGTATACAGCAATGTTTCCTAACACAAATGATATTGCAGCAATAATAATTAATATTTCATACCACTGCATATTAAACAGCTCTCATTCTTTCTTCATCTTTAGATTTATTGTAATAATATAATCCAAATATTAAAGCTGCAAATAAGGCTGCCACAATGAATGATGTCCACCAAACACTTAGTACTAGGTATGCGATAGCTGATACTACATATGATACTGCAATCCAGAATAATAATGTAAACCAGAATTTCTTCTTAGATGGAAGTTCACCTTTTGCAGTAGCAATTGCTGCGAAACAAGGAATTGTTGTCATATTAAATACTATGAATGCGATTAAGATAGCCCATGGAGTATTCTTTCCATTAGTTGTATTTTGAATCATTTGAACTGATGCTGAAACACCTTCATCATCAATTAATACAAAGTATAAATCTTTAAATTCTTCACCTGTTATCTCTTTATTAGCTGTGATTGAATCTTCAGAAATTGATTGAGATAATACACCAAATGTTGCGATAACATTTTCTTTAGCGATTAAACCTGTAACGGCTGATACACCAAATACCCAACCATTCTTATTTAATTGAGAACCAAATCCAACTGGAGTAAATATAGGTTGAATTACTCTACCAATGCTTGCAAGAATTGAATCTGAACCAGTTACATAACCATCAGCAGTTATTTCATCATAATAATTAACAGCTGCTTTTGCAAATACTTGATCTAAAACAGCGTTTATAGCTGTTTCATCTTCTGATCCTTCTTCAACTTCATCTAAAGATGCTACTAAATCTTCAAATGATACTTCTACACCTTCTTCAGAAACATATGATTCATCTAATGCAGCTAATTCTAATACGAATGCTGGATCATAATCATCGTTACCTTCTTCATCAGTAGTCATTGCTTCATATGTTGTAACTGTAATATCTACAGGATCTGCCATTTCAATATATTTAAATGTCCATGTAAATGATTGTAAGAACCAAATTACAATAGTTGAAGCTAAGATAATAGTAAATGCTTTTTTAACATAATGCTTTAGTTTATCCCATAAGTGTAGCATTAATGCTTTAACTTGTGGTCTATGGTATGCAGGTAATTCCATAATAAATGGAGCTGTTTTACCACGCATTGTAGTATTTCTCATAATGATAATAGTAACAATTGCAGTTACCATACCAACTAAATACATAGAATATGTAATTAAATCAGCATTAGGGAAATTAAATACTTGACAAATACCACCAGCAATAGCTGTTAAAATTGGAAGTTTTGCTCCACATGAGAAGAATGGAATAACTCTAATTGTTGCAGTTCTTTCATTTTCGTCTGCAAGTGTTCTAGTATTAATCATAGCAGGAACGCTACATCCAAAGCCCATAATCATTGGCATAAATGCACGACCAGATAAACCAAATTTTCTAAATATTCTATCTAAGATAAATGCAACACGAGCCATATATCCAGAATCTTCTAAAATAGAGAAGAATAGGAATAATAACAAGATTTGTGGTACAAATGATAATACTGAGAAAACACCAGCTAATATACCATCAACAACAAATCCACCAAGCCATGAAGGTGCACCTGACATCCAACCAGCAACCAAATCTGATAATCCGGCTGTACAGCAATCTACAAAATTAAATAATATTACACCTGGTGAGTTAATACCTGCATCTGTGAAGAATAATCCTTCAAAGAAGCCACCTTCATTGAATACAGGGAAATGAATAATATTTCCTAACCAGAATAAATTTTCAGAGAATGTTAAGTGGAATACTAAGAATAATATAACTAAGAAAATAGGAATACCTGCCCATCTATTAGTTAATACTTTATCTATCTTATCTGATTTAGTTAAATTCTCATCTTCTGCCTTTTCAGCTTTTGTTTTAACCTTTGAATAATGTTTTGATATATATTGATATCTTGCATCAGCAACTACTGCTTCTAAGTCATTACCAAATGTTTCATCAGAGAATGTCTTTTTGAATTCATCTACCATTGGTAATACATCTTTATGCATATCAACTTCAATTTCATCATTTTCTACAAGCTTTACAGCATGGAATAATGGATTTTTAACACCAACACCATTTAGTGCAATGCTTACATCCTTTATTAAGTGTGCTACAGGTGAACCAGATAATACTGTTTTACCTTCTCTAGGTTTCTTAGAAACCTCATAGGCTCTTCTCATTAATACATCAATACCTTCACCCTTTTGAGCAGATATTGCAACTACTGGAACACCTATTTTTTGTTCTAAGGCATATACATCAATTTGATCACCATTTTTCTTTATAACATCCATCATATTTAATGCTATAACCATTGGTACATCAATTTCAGCAATTTGAGTTGTTAAATATAAATTTCTTTCTAAGTTTGTAGCATCAACAATATTGATTACACAAGCTGGGTTTTCATCTAAGATGAAATTTCTTGCTATAACCTCTTCTGGAGTATAAGGTGATAAAGAATAAATACCAGGTAAGTCAACAATAGTGACTGGCTCTTCTAGCTTCTTATAAGTACCTTCTCTTTTATCTACTGTTACACCAGGCCAGTTACCAACATGAGCTGTTGAACCTGTTAATGCATTAAATAAAGTGGTTTTACCAGAATTGGGATTTCCTACTAAAGCAAACTGTGCCATATTACTTTACCTCCTCATCTGATACATTAAGTGTTATAAGCTCTGCCTCATCCTTCCTAAGTGTAAGCTCATACTCTCTTATTGTAACTTCAATAGGATCACCAAGTGGTGCCTTTTTTCTTAAATAAACTGATGCGCCAGGTGTTACACCCATATCGAATAATCTTCTTCTTACTCGACCTTCGCCGTCAATCTTCTTAACAATTCCAGATTGTCCAATCTTGATTTCACTAAGTTTTTTCTCCATTTTTTACCTCTCTAGAATGATACAAATATCTTTGTCGCTAACTCTCTATCTAGCGCTAGGCGGCCTTCCTTAACCTTACAAATAACATTACCATCATTTTTTAAAACAGTTATTTTTTGATTGACAGTAATACCTAAAGATTCTAAATGTCTCTTTTCCTTATCAGATGCTGCAATCTTCATAATTGTTAACTCCTGATTTAATGGTGCAATTATAATTGGCATAATTATTACCTCCTAATTTATATCAATAGTTAGGTTATCCTAACCATAATAGTTATATCACACTAACTGTTTGTTTGCAACAATTTTTTTATTTATTTTCATTATTTTTCATATATAATATAAATATGTAATATAAGGAGGCAAAATCATGGATAAATTAGAAAGAGCAAAATACGCTAGAGGGCTTAAAGCAAGCGGAAAATATAACTGCGCACAGGCTGTTGTTGCTGCCTTATATGATTTAACTGATAAGGGTTTAGATGAGTTATTACAAATCACTTCTGGTTTCGCTGTTGGAATGGGAACTATGGAAGCTACTTGTGGAGCTTTAATTGGTGCGAATATAGTTTTAGGTTTAATTATAAAAAATGGAACAATTAAATATTCTAAACAATTACATAATCGATTTAAAGAATTATCTAAAGATACTATTTGTAAAGTAATAAAAGGTATTGATACCGGTGTTATACTAACTGAATGTGATATGTGCTGCTATAACGCAGTTATCGCTTTCTTTGATGTTATATCTTGATAAATTATTATATTTTGATATAATAAATACGTTCATCGGAGGGTGAGTTATTCTTAAGAAATAACAAGCTGGATAAGATGGCTGATTGAAATATCAGTTGTTTTATCCATTTTTTTATTTAAGGAGGTTATATTATGAATTTAGCAGATCATTTAACAATAAAGAAAATATTAAAAGTTACTATATTTCCTATTATAATGATGATATTTACATCACTATATTCAATTGTTGATGGCTTATTTATATCTAACTTCGCGAATAAATCATCATTTGCTGCCGTTAATTTAGTAATGCCTTTTTTAATGATTATTGGTTCTATAGGCTTTATGATGGGAGCTGGTGGTACTGCCCTAGTATCTAGATATTTAGGCCAAAAGGAACAAGAGAAGGCTAATAATTCTTTTTCATTAATTGTCTACGCTACAATTGTAATGGGATTAGTTATTTCACTTTCAGGGTTCTTCTTCATTGTTCCTATAATTAAAGCATTAGGATCTATTAATAATGAAACATCACCAGAAATGGTATCTGAAGCTATAACATATGGAAGAATTATTATATGTTTTTTAGTATTCTTTATGTTACAACATTTATTCCAATCATTTTTCTTAGTTGCAGGAAAGCCTAAATTAGGTTTCTTTGTAATACTAGCTGGTGGAATAACTAATATTATTTTAGATGCATTATTTATTGGGGTATTTAGATGGGGTGTTGTTGGTGCTGCAACTGCGACATCAATTGGATATATTATTACTTCTACTATTTCTGTTTTATATTTCATTATAAAAAGAAATGGAGTTATTAGACTTGGTAAGGCATCATTTAAAATGAAACCAATTTTACGTAGTGCTTATAATGGATTAAGTGAATTTATATCAAATATTTCTATGTCAGTTGTATCAGTTGTATATAATATACAATTATTAAGATTATATGGCGAAAATGGTGTAGCTGCATATGGAATAATTATGTATGTATCATTTGTATTTATAGCTATATTTATTGGATACTCTATTGGAGTTGCTCCATATGTTGGATTTAACTATGGTGCTGAAAATCATAAGGAATTAAGAAATATATTAAAAAAGAGCTTAATAATCATCTTTATTACTGGAATAATAATGATGACTATAAGCTTATTAACTGCCTCAACATTCTCAAGCTTCTTCTCTAATGGAAATGCTGATTTAAATGAATTATCAGCTACAGCTATGAGAATTTGTTCATTATGCTTCTTATTTGCAGGATTTTCTATATTTACATCATCATTCTTTACAGCCTTAAATAATGGTACTATTTCAGCTGCCATATCAATGCTTAGAACATTAGTATTCCAAATATCATTTGTTTTTGTGATTCCTTTAATTATAGGAAGTATTGGAATATGGTGGTCTAATGTAGGTGCTGAGGCTGTATCATTTATTCTTTGTATTACTTTTTTAGCAACACAAAGAAAGAAATATGGATATTAAAAATAAAAGAGGACCGAAGTCCTCTAGTAGCTTATAAGCCATGTTTTGTATTAGGTAATCATTTATCTACATTTCTGTCTGTCATCATCTTCGTTTTGATTTTGACAACTCCCCTACCAAAATTTGGGTTTCTGACTTGTGGGGTTTACCAACGTTTCACTCTTAGGTTTCCCTAAGCATCGTTCCTGTGGCACTTTATGGGATACACCATGTCATAAGATTTAGGTGATACCCGCCGTTACCAAAAAGGTACCTGACCTTATTTATTAGATCAGCGCAAACACTACAGCCATCACAGGCTGTGTCAGCATGGACTTTCCTAACATTTCTGCTCGATTACCAGGCTACCGATAATATTTTATCAAAATAAATTAAAATTGCAAGAAATATTATATTTATTACGCATATATCTTAACTCATCGATATATGCTTTTTTATTACAATAACAATTTTGATTGATAATTATTGAAATAATTAAATATTTATTTGTTATTACACATCATTCTGCTTTTTTATTTTGAAATAGTTTTTTTTATCGCAAACCAATGTTTTAATATATTTTACATACTAAATTGGTAGAAATAGAATGAAATTGTAAACAAATTAGGAGGGTTATTGATATGAAATACACAATTATAGGATTTCCAAGAATTGGAGAAAAAAGAGAATTAAAGAAAAATACAGAATTATATTGGAAACAAGAGATAACAAAAGATGAATATATTAATAGAGTAAATAGTCAATTAAAAAAACAATTAGAAATTGAATCATCTTATAATCTATATGTTCTATTCAGAATTTGAAGATATAATCACTGCTATTGATAACATGGATGCAGATGCAATTACTTTTGAAGCCTCAAGATCAGAATATTCTATCTTAAATTGCATTAAAGAATCAAATTTTGAAACTGAAGTAGGTCCTGGTGTATATGACATTCACTCACCAAGAGTACCTTCTGTTGATGAAATTAAAGGAATCATCAAAAAAATGTTAAATTATATTGATATTAAAAATCTATGGATAAATCCAGATTGTGGTCTAAAAACAAGAGGAAATAAAGAAACAACAGAAAGCTTAATTAATTTAGTTGAAGCAACTAAACAAATTAAAAAAGAACTAAATAAATAAAAATAAGGTATGGATGACCATACCTTTTATTCTTCTATTTTAACACCATCAACAAATATAACCGGAATTACATCTGGAGTTATATTTGTTTTTTCTTTATATTTTTTTATTAAATTCTTTTTAAAATCATCCAAAATATCATTTTTAACTAACGCTATAGCACATCCTCCAAAGCCAGCACCTGTCATTCTAGCACCTATAGCTCCTGAAGATATTGCTGAATCTACAATTGAATCTAGATGAATACCTGTAACCTCATAATCTTTTCTTAAAGATTCATGAGATTCATTTAATAATCTTGCAATTTCAGAAATATTTCCTTCTTCTAAGCTTTTCGCAAATTCATATACTCTTTCATTTTCGGTAATGACATGCTTCACTCGCCTATATAATACTTCATCATTTAAAATATTTTTAACGTTATCTAAATCTTTTGATTTCAAATCACATAAATTATTAATTTTATATATTAATTTTAAGATTGATAATGCTTTATTACATTCATCTACTCTTTCATTATATTTAGATTCTGTTAGCTTTCTAGGCTTATTTGTCTTTAAAACAACTATAGAATAGCCATTGATTTTAATATTTTTATATTGATAATCTAGATTATCACAATTTAATAATAATCCCTTATTTCTTTTTCCCAAGGCAATTATAGATTGATCCATAATTCCACTCTTTAATTTGCAATAATCATTTTCTACCATTTTAGTGATTTTAATAATATCTAATAATGATATATTTAAATTAAAAATATCTGATATTAAAAATGTTGTTACAACTAAAATTGCTGCAGATGATGATAATCCTGAACCAGATGGTATTTTAGATTCATAATATATTTCTAATCCAGTCTTTATTTTATAACCTAGCTTTTTAATTATATATAAAACTCCAATTGGGTATACACCCCAAAATAGATTATCATTATAATCTAATTTATCAAGTGTAGTTTCAATTGTTGTTTTATATCCTTGAGATTCTAAAATAATTTTATTATCATCTCTTTTTTTTACATAAGCCGATATATATAAATTAACACATGCAGGAAACACACATCCGCCATTATAATCTATATGCTCACCAATTAGATTAATTCTTGCAGGAGCTATATATTTTTTATCATATTCTATATTTCTTCCATTAATATAAAAATTATTCATTCTTATTACCTGCTAATTTGACTACATTATAGCCACCGTCATAGAAGCCCTTCGCTTTTAATTCACTAATTCTATTAACCATATGTATTAATACTTCTTTATCATTTAATACTACTTCTAGCATTTTATTCATCATATTCTTTGTAGGGCATTCAAAAGTACCATCACCATATTCACGAGAATGAATAGCACCATAAACCTCATGACCCCCAATATGCTTCATAAAGATTTTAGGGATTGGATAATATGCTAATTCGCTAGGCTTAGTTATTAAAATATCAGAATTAGGCATTAATAAATTTGTTGAGTAAACGGCCTCAAAAATATCATTACTACAAATACCATAAATTCCATATACTGCTTCATTTCTAATCTTATTATTAAATTCCTTTAATTCATTATATTTATTAAAGAATGTCTTAATTTCAATACCTTTTATATCATTGATTAATTTATTATAAACAGTATCATGATCACCAAAATTAATAAAAATAGTTACTTTCTTTTCTTTTACATATGGTAATAAATGAATTATGATTTCTTTAAATTGCTTATATCCAGCACCTGCTCCACCAACAGTCATTAATATTCTTACGTTATCATTATTAATTCTTTGAATTCTTAATTTATTATCTTCCTCTAAATTACATAATAATTCATGATCAACAAAGCAACCAACCATTTTTAAATCTTTATCTGGTATTCCGTTTAAAATATCCTTTGAAAAACCATTTAATGTTTTATATCCAAAATATGTAAATTCAGTTTGTACAGCATGAATTGCACCCTCTGATAAATGAAGACCCATCGCCCAGTTATCTGGTATCGCATTTACAACATTCTTAAATCTAGCATGAATTGCACCTTGGCTTGGCCATACATGTGTTGCGATAAATGGAGTATTAGGATCTATATTTTTATATAATGGCACTAATAATTCACTATTCTTTTGATCTTTAGCATTGTATTCAATCTTTTTAAAACCTTCTGAATTTAATGGCTCCCAAAAGAGTTTATTAAATAATTTTGATTTTTGAGAAATTCTTGATGCTTTAGAATACAATTCATTTTGTTCTCTAATCATCTTTGATCCAGTAGCATCAAATGATGCTAAATCCATCCAAATAGGATTATAACCTAAGGCTTTAGCACATGATGCAATAGCTATTGAAATACGATAATGGCCAAAGCCCATTCTAATATTTCCAACAATTAAAGGATTTTTAGGCATTTCTTCATTTTTATCAGATAATACCATATTAGATACATTAATAAAATCTAATGTGTTTATAGGCTTGTATGATAATAAATAATCCTTATTTGAATCATCACCATATTTTTTAATAAATTTAGCTTTTGATTTTTCTGCTTTTTTTATTGTTTTATTATCTATTTTATTACCAAAAATCATGCTTGTTTTATCCATTTTAATCCTCCTTTATTTGTATTATATTCAATAATATTTTCTTTATTATTTAAATCATATTTAATTAAAATATTTTTTCCTTGTTTCTCAAAAGAAATATCTTTAGCATTATTGAATATTTCAAATGCCTTATTTAATAATTCGTTTTTTATCTTGTCGTAGATTTTAATATTATCTGATGTCATTAATACACTACCAAATAATGCATTAATTACTAATAAAGCCTCTTTTTGTTTTTCATTTAAGCTTATATTATCATCTCTTAATAAAAATACATCTGGATCATTTAAGAATAAATGATTATTAAATATACTTCTATAAATTGTATTTTGTAATGTTATCTTTGTAGATATTCTTTCTCTATGAGCAAACTTCATAAAGAATTCATCATCAAATTTTAATGATACATCTGGACCAACTCTTAAATAATCAAATTTTTGATATGAAGAAAAGATATATGCACCACAGCCTAATATCATCTTATCCTTAAGGATATCTCTTAATAATTGATATCCATAATCTGTAATCATTGCTTTTGTATAACTATCATAATTTGGTAATGTTATAGAATATAAAAAATCTAATTTAAAGAAATCAAAGCCTAAATTAATATAATATTCTAAGCATTCTTTAATGTATTTAACAGCATCTGGATTTAATATATCTAAAACATAAAATCCACTCCAGTTTCCACCACATTTTATTGGATTTCCTTTTTTATCTTTTTTAAATAAATCTTTTCTTTCTTGAAATAATTTTGATTTTTCTTCTGCCACAAATGGAGCAAGCCAAATTCCAGCCTTATATCCTCTGTTATGAATTTTATTTACTATTTCATATAATCCATTGGGAAATTTATTTTTATCTATATCTAACCAGTCACCAACGAATGTTTCATATCCATCATCAATTTGAAATAAATTAAATCTATTATCCAAGGCTTCTAGGTCTCTTGTTATAATACCTTCATTTATATTTTGATAATAATTATACCAAGATGTATAACCAAATATTTTATTTTTATTTTCTATATTAAAATAATTATTAAATGATTTAATGCCTTCATCGTAAGAATTAAAATACATATAATCAAATAATTTAAACGTATCACCCTTAGATATTTTATAATTTTTAATATTAGAAATTATATTAATTTTTTTGTTATATTTGATTAATTCATATATCAAAAAAGCATTTTTATAATTTAAATTATAACTAAAAAATTCATTTTTTCCTTTTATATAGAAAATATCATATCCATGTAATCTATATCTTGAATAATTATAAATGAATAGATCACCATATCTATCAAAAGCAAATTTTTTATTTAATGGATCCTTGAGACCACTAGAAACATCTTTTTTTCTATAATATAAGTAGCCTCTTTTGCTTATTTTTTCAATTTTATAGAATGATGCCTCAACTGTATCAGTCCATGATTGATATCCATTTAAAAAATATTTAGAGGCTCTATTAGCTGATATACTTAATTGTTTAGTTGCTGAAATTAATTCTATATCATTTTTAGCAACTACAGATAAACTAAATCTATTGTTATCTTCTTTTATAATAATATCTATATTTTCATCACTTTTATTTGTTTTAATTATTCTATTATTAAGTTTATAAGATATATTAATCATAATGAGCCTCCTTTTTTATTTATTCTATATTTTCTGAATCTTCCTTTGTAACATCATTTGTTTCATTTTGAATTATAATTTCTTCTTTTGTATCTTCTATTTTTTCTACTTCATTTGCTGCTTCTTTAATTTCTTCTTCTGATTCTATTGCTTCTAAATAAGCTTTATCTTCTTCTTTAGCAATTGTTTTCATAATCTTCTTTTCTCTATATAAGAATAAGATTAAAGCACCTAAGATACAGAATGTAACTGCAACAATAGCAACAATCATAAGACCTGTTGTAGAAGCTGTAATATCATTTGATTTCTTTAATTCTTCATAAGATACATTTGTTCCAATAATAGCAAGTGATGTAAATACTAGCATAGCAATAGATTGACCAAGCTTCATTGCGAAAGTTCTTGCGGCAAAGAACATTCCTTCTCTCTTTTCACCTGTCTCAACTGAATCTGCTTCTGCAATATCTGCAACAATTGATTGAGGAATGATACCAAGAAGTGCCATTGGGAATGCTGCAACAACTACAATTAAGATTCCATATACCATACCTGGTATAATTGTAATTACATTAATCATTGCAGTAATTAAATATGCTAATGCTAAGCCTAAAAAGCCTGCAATAGTTAATTTCTTTTTACCAAATTTTTTAACTAATATAGATACAACTGGATAGAAACATGCAGATAATACTGTCATAGCTCCCATAAATACCATTACATAGAATTCATCTAGATTCATTGACACTTTAACAAAGAAAGGTAAACCTGTTTGGAATAGAGTTAAACCAATCCAATACATAATATCTGAAGCAGCAAATACTCTAAAATCTCTATTTTTAAAAGTTTTACCTAATGATTTAAATGCATTTGTTCCAGCTGGCTTTGATTCAATAAAATCAGTTTCTTTAATTAAGAATGTAGGTAATAACATACATATACATGCAATTATAGCAAGAGGAATAAAGCATACAACATAGCTCCAATAATATCCAACTGAAGATTGTAAGAATCCAGCAAATACGAATGGTGTATATGCAAGTAATGTACCTGCAAAATAAGTTAATGAAATATAAGTTGATATATTCATTCTATCTTCTTGTGTTTTACCAAATTCAGATATTAATGCATTATATGGTGTACAATAAATTGTCATAAATGTATAGAATAATACTAGCATTACTGCAACCCATACTATATTCCAAGCTGTTGGTTCTTTACCACCAGTAAAAAGAGATGGTGCCATAAAAATTAAAACAGTAATTACAGCAAAAGGAATAGCTGCAAATTTCATAAAAGGCATTCTTCTACCTTTTTTATTCATTGAATTATCACTTAAATTAGCAATTAAAGGATCAGATACTGCATCCCAAATTCTACATAAAGCTGTAATTAAACCAATAATTGTTAAGAA
The DNA here is from genome assembly GCA_017441525.1 of Acholeplasmatales bacterium. Lineage (GTDB taxonomy): Bacteria > Bacillota_I > Bacilli_A > Acholeplasmatales > Anaeroplasmataceae > Anaeroplasma. The sequence goes on from JAFRXJ010000027.1 coordinate 25,354, forward strand.
ACCGCCAATTATTAATCCTGGTGTAATTATTGTATAAAAATCAATATCAGACCCTGAAAAGTGTAGACCATCTTTATCCTTTGTTGGTAAATAGAAAGCTACTAACCAAGCACTAATAATACCACCAAGAATGGACCATCCTAGCTGTCCTACTGCAAAAATCCACATTTGTTTTTTCGTTAATCTTTTCATTTTGAAGCATCTCCTTTCAATTCTTTTAATGATATATCGATTAACCTTTTTATTATCTTTTCGCTACTGTTAAATCCGTCTGTAGAAACAATATTAAAGCCTACTGCTTCCTTTTTGCATAATTCTAATAATGCTTTAGATGTTGAAAAATAGAATGTTTCTATGTCATCAATTGATTTGATTGATTTATCTTCAATTCCTTTATTATATCTTTCTATAAATATCAAATGAAATTTATTAATCAAATCTTCATATTCAGTTGATGGCTTTATCATTTTTGATAATAAATATGCATCATATTCATTTATAAATTTAAAATATTCAGGATGATTCTTAAAAATAATTAAATAATTATTATAAAAATCAGAAATCATTTCATAACCATTTTGATTACTTTTACTAATAAAATATTTATCATATACTTCCTTTTCAAGCATATTAGCACACAAATTCATAATGTTATCCTTATTATCAAAATATCTATATATTGTAGCTTCGCCAACATCTATACTATTTGCAATATCTCTTATAGTTATTGCTGAAATTGATTTTTCTAAGAATAAGGATAATGCTTTTTCAATTATAAAAGTCATTTTCATTTCTTTTAAGCTCACGTTATCACCTCATTTGAGAGTTTATCTATCATTTTGAAATACTATCTATCTATTTTTAAAATAACACACATTGAAAACGCTGTCAATCTTTTATAAAAAAAAGATGCTGATTTAATTTTCAGCATCTTTTCATTAATTATTCTTGAACTGGAGCTTCTTCTTTAGCTTCGTCTTTCTTTTCAAATTTCTTTTGAGCATCTTTTAATGCATCTTTTCTAGATAAGTCGATTTGGCCTTTTTCATTAACACCAATGCATTTAACGATGATTTCATCATTTAATGATACAACATCTTCAGCCTTTTCTACTCTTTCTAAAGCAAGCTTAGAAATATGACATAAGCCTTCAGTTCCTGGCCATAATTCAACAAATACGCCATACTTTTCAACTCTTGTAACCTTACCAGTATAGATCTTGCCTACTTCAGCTTCCTTAACAGAATTTACAATGTATTCTAAGCATGACTTAGCTGTAGCCATATCTGAGTGCATAACAAATACTCTACCATCTTGTTCGATATCGATCTTAACATTATCGAATTTTTCGATTGTAGCATTGATATTCTTTCCACCAGCGCCAATGACGTCTTTAATCTTATCTGGATTGATTTGAGCTGTAACAACCTTTGGAGCATATTTAGATAATTCTGGTCTAACAGCTGGAATAGTTTGAAGCATATGATCTAGAATTTCTAATCTACCCTTCTTAGCTTGTGCTAAAGCCTCTTTTAGGATTTGATATGTAATACCCTTAATCTTAATATCCATTTGTAAAGCTGTAATACCATCTTTTGTACCAGCAACCTTGAAGTCCATATCTCCTAGGTGATCTTCCATACCTTGGATATCAGTTAATACTGTATAATGCTTTTCATCAGTCATGATTAAGCCCATTGCGATACCAGCAACTGGAGCCTTAATAGGAACACCCGCAGCCATTAAAGCTAATGTACCAGAACAAATTGTAGCTTGGCTTGAAGAACCATTAGATTCTAAAATTTCAGATACAACTCTAATTGTATATGGGAATTCATCTTCTGATGGAATTACATATGATAATGCTCTTTCACCTAATGCACCATGTCCGATTTCTCTTCTACCTGGAGCACCATATCTTCCTGTTTCACCAACAGAGAATTGAGGGAAATTATAATGTAACATAAATCTCTTATCTGGCTCATCAGATAAACCATCTAAAATTTGAGCATCAGATAGAGGTCCTAAAGTTACAGTACCTAAGCTTTGAGTCTGACCTCTTGTGAATAATGCTGAACCATGAGTTCTAGGTAAAACATCAACTCTAGATGATAAAGGTCTAATTTCATCAACCTTTCTTCCGTCTGGTCTAATCTTATCAACAGCGATCATTCTTCTTACTTCACCATGTAAGATTTCATCTAATGTATATTGAACACTCTTTAAATATAGGGCCTTAGCTTCAGTGTCTTCAACTTTTAAATCACCTAAATCTTTAACGAATACTTTCTTACCAAATTCTTCCAAAGTTTCTTCGTTAACTGCGTCAATTGCAGCATATCTTTCAAGCTTATCTTCAACTCTGATAGCCTTGATTAATTTTTCTTCAGCGAATGCCTTAACAGCCTTTTCTACATCTTTGTCTACTTCAAATAATGTAGGAACATACTTTTCTTTACCGCATTCCTTAACAATTTCTTTTTGGAATTCGCATAATTTTTGAATTTCAGCATGACCGAACTTTAATGCTTCCCACATATCATCTTCTGATACAAATCTAGCACCAGCTTCAACCATGTTAATAGCTGCTTGTGTACCTGCAACTGTCAAATTAATATCAGATACTTCTAACTCTACTGGAGTTGGGTTAATAATTAACTTACCATCAACTTTTCCAACTACTACACCAGCGATTGGTCCTTCAAAAGGAATATCAGAAATCATTAATGCAATTGATGAACCTAACATTGCTGCCATTGCAGTTGAACAATCAGGGTCATTTGATAAAACTGTATTAATAACTTGTACTTCATTATTAAATCCTTCAGCAAATAAAGGACGGATAGGTCTATCAATTAATCTTGAAACTAATGTTTCATGTGTAGTTGCCTTTCCTTCACGCTTTAAAAATCCACCAGGGATTTTACCAGCTGCATATTGTTTTTCTTGGTATAAAACCATTAATGGGAAAAAGTCTTGGGTAGATGCTACATTATTAGAAACAGCTGCTGATAATACCACACTTTCTCCATATCTTACTAAACATGCACCAGATGCTTGCTTAGCTACTTCTCCGATTTCAATAACAAGTGGACGTCCTGCCCAATTGTATTCGAAGCGTTTAATATCACTCATCTTCTATTTTTCTCCTTAATTTTATATAGTCCTTTGTTATTATATCACAATAAAAACAAAAATACATTAATTTATTTTAAATAAATTAAAAAGGCACTCTCAAATGAGAATGCCTTAATAATTACTTTCTTAAGCCTAGTTTTTGAACTAATGCTTCATATCTCTTAAGATCTTGTTTCTTAAGATAATTTAATAATGATTTTCTATGACCAATCTTGATCATTAAACCACGCTTTGAAGCAAAGTCATGAATATGATAGTTAAAATGTTCATTTAATTCGTTGATTTCGTAAGTTAAGATAGCTACTTGAACTTCTACAGAACCAGTATCTTTTTCATTCTTACCGAATTCTTTAACAATTTTAGCTTTTACATCAGCAGTTAATGCCATTTTCATGTTCCTCCTATTATTATATATTTGCGTTAATCCAAGTGTGTAAATGGAGAATTTAGCACCCTAGAAAAACGTACCAAAGTTATTATATTATAAAAATATAATATATGCAACAATTATTTTTTATTCTTCATTTTAATATTAATGTAATGGTCCCCAAGGAATGTTATCATTATAAGTATCACTTTGTTTAAAATGAGAATCTGCTAATAGCATTTTATCTTCTATAATTTGATCAGCTATACTATTTAAATAAGAATCTTCTTCTCCAGGTTCATAATCACTAGAAGCTTTCGCGAAAACAAATGACACTTTTGGCTCTTCTCCCTTTAGTGTAAATGCGAAAATATTATTATTTTCTTCATCATAGAAAGCATATATTTTTCCAATTCTTGATCTACCAGAAATATCTTCAAATGTAGAATCTAATAATGTTTGAACATAATAATTCAAGAAAGCATTTCTATCATCAATAGATTCAAAATCAATAGTGTGCTTCTAACCATTCTTCTTTTTTAATGAAGATTTTTTTATTTGATTTTAGTACAATAATCGAACCAATTGAATTGAAAATAGTTAATGTTATAAATCCAAAAGAAATTAATATAATCAGCATCGTTTCTTTTTTCAATTTTAATGTTGCTATTGTATATGAAATAATATTAATATAAATTGAAAAAGGAATTGATAAAAAAATAATTATGAAGAAACCATAAAAGAAACACATAAATACATTCCAAAGTGGCCATCCATTATTTTCATTCATTACTGATTCAAAAAAAGTTTGTAAATATGGGAAAGTAAATTTAATTAGAACAAAAATATATAATCCCATATATATTATGCTAATTATTATTGATAATACGAATAGTACTTTTACACCTATACTAATTGCAATTGCTCTTTCGTCTTTTATCTTTTTTTCCTTCTTTTCTTTAATTATCTCATTTTCTGCAGTTATCTCCATATCTTTATTATCTAAATCTTTAGAATGTAAAATGTAACCAAAAATTGAAGTTATATTCGCAATTACATTTAATGTAAGAATGGATATTACAAATGTAGCAATATCATACGACTTTTTATTATTTTTAGGACCTATTGCTAATAATACACCAGTTATAAGAAGTAATATACCATATATTAATGTCATTAAAGAAAGAAATGAAACATTAGTATCACTATCTAAGAATGCTAAAATAGTAATACCTGCTATAATAAATGATATAATCATTCCTATTTTAGATATTTTTCTATAACTCTTTTCTATATATTTTCTCCCAAAACACGTGACAAATTTTTATATTTAAAATCTCACTATTATAGCTTATCTTTTATATATCATTTTTGTCAAGGCAAACAAAAAAAGCGTGCTTTAACACGCCTTTAAAATTATTTTGTTAAATATAAATCTCCTGCAAGCTTAATACAGTTCTTCTTATCTTTTTCTAGTTGTTTAATTAATTCTTCTTTTGAATTATATTTCTTTTCATCTCTAATTTTATCAATAAAGAATATTTCTATTGTTTGATCATATATATCTTCATCAAAATTAAAGATATGTACTTCTAATTCTAGATTATCTTTAAAATTAAATGTAGGATTATGACCAATATTTGCCATACCCAAATGAGGTATACCATCAACTAATATGTTAGCGAAATATACTCCAGATGCTGGCATAAAATAGTTTTTATAATCAATATTAGCAGTTGGAAAACCTATTAATCTTCCAATTTGTTTTCCATATTTTACTTTTCCTCTTATTGAAAATAATCTACCTAATAATCTATTTGCTTCTTTAACATTACCAGATGATATTAATTCTCTTATATATGTTGAAGAAACTCTTACATTATCAAATACAAATTTTTTAACTTCATAAAATTCAAATTCTTTAGCTAAATCTAAAATATTACCTTCAGCACGTCTTCCGAATGTAAAATCATATCCACATACTACTGATTTAATATTCATAAATTTTAATTTAGCCATAAATTCTTCTTTTGGCATTTCAGCTAATTTCTCATCAAATTCAATGACAATTAGATAATCAACACCAAATCTAGATATAATATCAGTTTTAATTTCAAGTGGAGTAATTAAAGGATAATTAGGAATTCTTTTTAAGAATACAGATGGATGTGGATAGAAAGTTAATACTGCAGATTTATATCCATGTCTCTTGCATTCATAAATAAGCTTTTGGTGTCCTAAATGAACTCCATCAAAGTTACCAATTGCTGCACAAACAGGCTCTGGTAATGGTGTGAAATTTTGATCTTTTATGAATATACTTTTCATAAATTAAATCACTTCCTAAAAAATTAAAACTGGTTTATATATATTTTTATTAGTTTCTTCGTATATTGCTATTATATCACAATTATTTACTACAAAAAAGATACCAGAAATAGTAGTTTGTCTTTCATCAAGTTCTACTCCATTTTTAACTAATTTAGCAATATAATCATTTACTTTAACCTTTGGAAAATTAAAGAAATCTTCTATTTTAATAATATCTTTTTCTTCTATTTCATCTAATTTTTTCGTATTTGATACATCAAATTGTTCTATTTTAGTTCTTCTTAATTCTTTTATTATGGCATCACTATTTAACATTTGGCCTAAATCTCTTGCAAAAGATCTTACATAAAATCCTTTAGATACATTTAATCTTATAGTGCATTCATAATTTATGGTATCAAAATCTAATAATTCTATATCATTAATTTTGATTTTTCTTTTTTCAACTTCTATTTCAATACCTTCTCTTTGGTATTCATATAATTTTTTACCATTAATTTTAATAGCAGAAGTCATAGGAGGAATTTGATATTCTTCCTTTTTTAATTCATTAATTGAATTAATTAATTCTTCTTTACTAAATTTATTTAATTTACCATCTAAAACATTAGAATCATAATCTAGGGTTTCACTTGTTTTTCCAAACTTAATTTTAGCAACATATTCTTTATTATGTTCATTAATATATTTCATTAATTTAGTTGCCTTATTTACGGCAACAATCATTAATCCTGTAGCGTTTGGATCAAGTGTCCCATTATGACCTGTCTTATTTAGTTTTAATTTCCATTTAATTTTATTACAAACCTGAAAGCTTGTTATTTCCTTTTCTTTATCAACAAATATAAATCCATCCATTATTTTATTTCACCATCATCCTTGGTATAGATAATCAATATTTTTCCGCTATTAATTTTAATAAATGGATTATGAGTTATTTCATTTGAAATACCAAGCGGATCTTTCATTTTTAAATCATAATTATTTAATTCATATTTAAATCCAGAAAGGGAAATATTAGTACTATCATCTAATGAGAAAATGGAAACAAATTTATAGCCTTCTTCAGGTTCTATAGATTTAGATGTTGACATAATTAAGGTATTATCATCTATTATTTTTAGATTTGGATATTCATAAAATAATAATAGATTAGCATAAAAATGTTCTATTCTTTTGCCTGTTATTCCACCTAATATTATGATTTCATCATAATCTTTAACCAATTCTAGTGCTTCTAGTGTATCTGTTTTATCTTTAATAGGATTTAGTTTAATAACTTGTTTAGAGTGCTTTTCGATAATTTCAAGTTCCTCTTTTGTTACTGAATCAAAATCACCGATAGAAACATCTAGGTTAATATTATGCATAATCGCATTATATGCCCCTCTATCAGCTCCAACAACAAAGGAATTATCTATATATTTTTTATCAATATTTGAGATATTTTTTAAAATTATTACAGCTCTCATATAATTCCTCCTACTTTAGATAAACAATTGTTACACCATTTAAACCTTCGCCCTCGCCACCATATCTATAGCTTTTTACATAAGGGCAAGTCTTTAAATATTCTTGTACTGCCTTTCTAATCGCACCAGTACCAAAGCCATGGATAATTGATACTTGTTGTAAATTACCATAGATAGCTTGATCAATATAATCATCCATCAATGTTTTAACTTCTTCATATCTCTTTCCTCTTAAATCGAGAGATAGAGATGCATGTGATGCAGGATTATAGCCTGACAATTTAGTTTCTTTCTTTGGCTTTTCTACTGGTTTTGCAGATAATTGTAATTCAGATCTTTTAAATTCCATCTGGAATTGTCCTATATTAACAAAATATTTATTACCTTTTATTTTATTAATAGTTCCATATTTTTCATATGTTTTAATATAAACATAATCTCCAATATTTAATTCTTCGTTAAATAAAGTTTCTTCTTGTTCTTTAACCTCAAGACTTCTAGCCTTTCTAGTTAATTCAGCTAATTGATGTTCTTTGAAGTTTTCTTCACTCATATTCTTAATTTCATTAATTAAGCCTGAAGCTTCTTGTTTAGCTTCCTTTAAGATATCATTAGCTTTATTTTTAGCATCATTAATAATCTTATCAGTTCTCTTAACAAGATCTACCTTTTCTTTATTAACTTCATAAACTAAATTAGCATACATCTTCTTTTCTTTTTCTAATTCTTCTTGTTCTTTACGAAGCTTTGTCATTTCTTCTTCAAGATTACCAATTAGATTAGAAGATTCAGAAGATATATTATTTAATTCGTTTCTTGCCATTTTGATTATTTCTTCATTTAATCCAAGTCTCTTAGCAATTTCAATTGCGTTAGATTTACCAGGAACACCAAGTAATAATCTATATGTTGGCATTAATGTATCAGTATTAAATTCTACAGATGCGTTAATAATACCTTCATTATTATATGCATAATTTTTTAACTCACTATAGTGTGTAGTCGCAATAACACGAGATCCAGCCTTTTTTAGATAATCGATAATAGATATAGCTAAACCAGAACCTTCTTTAGGATCTGTACCACTACCAAGCTCATCTAATAATACTAATGATTTAAATGAAATATTATTTAAAATATTTACAATATTTGTCATATGACTTGAGAATGTTGATAAAGATTGTTCAATAGATTGTTCATCACCTATATCAGCTAAAATATCATCAAAGAATCCAAATTTAGAATCAGATGATGCAGGAACCATCATTCCGTTATAAACCATTAAATGTAATAAGCCTATAGTCTTTATAGCAACAGTCTTACCGCCTGTATTAGGTCCAGTAATAATTATTACTGAATATTTTTTACCTATTTCACAATCAATAGGTACACATTTTTCTTTATCTATTAATGGATGTTTTGCCTTTTTAATTTCAAAAGCTTCTTTATTTTCTAATGTAACATCATTATATCCTAAATCCTTAGCCATTAAAGCTTTAGAATAAACTATATCTAATTTAGTTAATATTTCTAAATTATTAATTAAAGAATCAGCTTCTGCCCCAACTAATAAAGATAAATTCTTTAATATAATTTGAACCTGTTTCTTTTCTTCAGCTAAATATGAATCAATTTGATTGGCAGTTTCAAGTGTTACCTCTGGTTCAATATAGGCAGTTGTATTAGATGAAGATAAGTCATGTACAACACCTTTAAAGCTATTTTTATATTCAATCTTAACAGGAAGACACATTCTTCCATCTCTTTGAACAATTAAAGGCTCTGTAAGCATAGATGCTTTAGTTTGCAATAATTCATTTAATTTAGCACGAAGTCTATTCTCTAAAGACTTTAAGCTTCTTCTTACAACAAATAATTCTTTTGAAGCATTATCTACAACTATACCTTCTTCATTAATTGCTAAAGTAATATTAGTCTTTAATGTTTTAAATAAACTTAAGTTATCAACAATAGTTTTTAATGTATTAACATCTACTTTAATATCATTTAATTGTTTAAAATATTTAATAACATTTTCACTATTATTAATCAAATTAACAATATTTAAAAGTTCTCTTTCATTTAATACACCTTGTAATTTAACTCTCTTTAATGAATCATTAACATCAGCTAAATTATCAATAGGTAAATCAGATAATTTAATTATAGAATCATATGCTTCTTTAGTATAATTCTTTTCTTTAATAATCTTATCAAATGAATTATTAAGCTCTGTTTCTAATATTAATTTTTTAGCATAGCTTGTTTTAGCATAAGTTGATAATATTTCTAATACCTTATCAAATTCTAATGTTTTTATATCATACATAGCTTTTCTCCATAAAGCAATAAAATATAGGACAAACCTATATTTTTAAGCTTAATTGTGTATTCTTTTCTTTTGATTTCTTTTCATGAGTTCTAGGAATAAAATCAATATTTTCCTTTAAGTCAGTATATGTCATAATATTAGTTCCATATACATCAGTATTAGGATGAACGAACTCCATTTCACATTCATTAATATATCTTAATAAAGATCTAGCATTTGGGTAAATAATATATAGCTTTCTAGGGATTCTATTTTCATCTTCCCTAACTAATTCCATTCTCATTAATTCCTCTATCTCAGGAACAAATTTCATAGACTCATCTTTAAATGTCTTTCTTATTTGCCATTTAACAGAGTTATTAACACAAATTTCAGGTCCACCGAAATTATCTACTACTTTTATATAATAAAAATAATCTCTAGTTTTTAAAATATAATCATAAGGTAATCTAGGAGCCTTTTTATTTTCATATTCAATTTTTTTAAACTCACTATTTTCCTTATCTAAATTAACAACATTTTCTAATATCTTTTCTACATCAGAAAACATTGTTTTAATTCTTTTTTTATTAATGACATTTAATAAAACAGAAACGAAAATAATAAGGGCAATAATTAGTACAACAACTATAGATAATATAATTATTACCTTTTCCATAAAATCACCTAATTTCGTTTTTTGATTTTAATTAAAACTATAATAATTAATATAGCATAATCTAAAATGCCTATTCCAAGAGGTATAAACGAAAATAATAACAATTGATCATTATTTCTAAAAGCACCAATTAATAACATTAATGTTCCTGTCATAATTAACAAAAAACCAAAAATGATACATAATTCAACTATTAGTTTCGCTCTAGCCATTTTTTACACCATTATTAATTATTTCTTCTACCATTAAACCAATCTCATTTGTGTTCATCTGTTTAAACGCATCATATCTAATTGGCTCATGAATAATTACTTTAACATTTTTTCTTTTATATCTCTTTCTTTTAGAGATTTCAGATGAACCAATAATACTAATAGGAAGTATTGTAGCCTGACTCTTAGTAACGAGCTTATAAGCACCTGCCCTTAAAGAAACCATTTCTTCTTCATCTCTATCTTTTATACCACCTTCAGGGAAGATTATCATAGATAAGCCTTCCTTTATTTCTTTAATAGCAAAAATAATTTGTTTTAAAGCTTCTCTATCATTATCTCTATCAATAGATATAGCACCAAAGGTCTCTTTAATATTATTCATTACAGGATGTTTAAATAAAGTACTTTTTCCTACTGCAGTTAATCTTTTCTTTAATGCCAAATACAAAATCAATGGATCCATATTAGATTTATGATTTGCATAAACAACAAATGTTTCATCTGGAATATTTTTTCTTCCTACAACTTCATATTTGACATGATAAAACTTAACAAATAACCAAACCAAGTCTCTTAATACAAAGTGTCTAATCTTTCCATTAGGTTTATTTCTAGGACATAATTTTATAAATAATAATGCCCAAACTATAATAACTAAAATTGTTGTTAAAATAGCCGCAAAAATCCATAATATAATAAACCACAAAGATGGTGTAGGGATTAGATTATATAATAATGTAAAACCAACTGTAAGTAAGATAAAGATTAAAATAAAAAACATTATTTCACCTTCTCAAATATTGTATATCTTACTAAATTTGTATTATTCTCCCAAACTAAATTATATTTAGAAAAATCAATTGTTGGGAAATATCTATCTCCCTCATGAGTTCCTTTAACAAAAGATATATATAACTTATCAGCATATGGTAAAGATAATTTATAAATTGTTGCCCCACCAACAACCCATAAATCTTCTCTATTATTCTCTAAGAAAGGAATTAAATCATATACCATTATAACTTCATTTAATTCTGTTTCTATTTTTAAGTTTTTATCTATTGTAGCAACATATATTTTTCCATAAGGTAGTGGCTTATCTTTATAATAGCCTCTAAGTGAAAAATATGTAGTATCACCCATTAATACAATTTGACCTTTTGTCTTTGATTTATAATATATTAAATCTTCTTTAATATGCCATGGAATTTTATCACCATTACCAACTAATTGGTTTTCATCCATAGCCCAAATTAAGCTAATCATTAAACTGCCACCTTACCTTTAATTCTTCCATGTGGATTATAATTTTCTAATTCAAAATCCTCATATTTAAAATCAAATATTGATTTAACATTTGGATTAATCTTCATTGTAGGTAATTCTCTTGGTTCACGTGATAATTGTAAATTAATTTGTTCAACATGATTTAAATAAATATGAGCATCACCTAATGTATGAACAAATACACCTGGCTTTAAGCCTGTAACTTGTGCAATCATCATAGTAAATAATGCATATGATGCAATATTAAATGGAACACCTAGGAAAACATCTGCAGATCTTTGATATAATTGACAAGATAATTTTCCATCATTTACATAAAATTGCATAAAACAATGACATGGAGGTAGTGCCATATCTTTTATTTCTGGCACATTCCATGCAGAAATAATTAATCTTCTACTTGTAGGGTTTGTCTTAATTTGGTTAATTAAATCAGCTAATTGATCTACTCCACCAAAATTTCTCCATTGTTTACCATAAACTGGACCTAAATTACCCCACTTCTTAGCAAATTCATCAGACTCTTTAATCTTTTCGGCGAATTCTTCTATTGTTTCACCTTGGAATGCATCTGATTTTTTATAAATATCATATGGCCAATCGTTCCAGATTTTAACATCGTTATCAACTAAATATTTAATGTTAGTTGAACCTGATATAAACCATAATAATTCATGAATTATACTTTTTAAATGAACCTTTTTAGTTGTTACAAGAGGGAAACCCTTGCTTAAATCATATCTCATTTGATATCCGAAATAAGAAATAGTACCTGTCCCAGTTCTATCTTCCTTTTTAGTTCCTTCATTTAAAATTGTTTTACATAAATCTAAGTATTGTTTCATTTATAATCACCTTTTTTATTATATAATAAAAAAAGCTAAATTAAAAGGAATAATATGAATAAAGAATAAAGAGGCAAAACAAATTGCCTCTTTTTGAAAATAAGGGTTTATTTTTTGGAATCATAACTTGCTTCATCATCATTACTAACTTCTTGTTCGAAGCCAGTATTTTTATCGAAGTAAATTAATCTTTCCCCAATGAGTTCATTTATTGGGACATACGCACCAGAAGCTAATTGTTCAGTATGCGGATATATTCTACCCTTTATTCCAACTTTACTTCCTTTGGAAAGATTTTCTTTAGCAATCTCAGCTAAAAATCCCCATAATGTAACACGAATAAAATCACAATCATATCCGCCATCTACATTTTTAAACTCCCTTGTGACTGCCAAATCAACTGTTGTTACAACCTTCCCATCAGTTGTCTCCTTAAGCTCAATATCCTTAGTGATAGTACCCACTAGCATAAGGTAATTGTACATATATTTTCCTCCTTCGTTTTTCTTTATATCATTTATTGAAAATAAAACAAAATTTCCAAAATGGAATATTTTTTTAAACGAAATAATTTTTTTGGAAAAAAATATATTAAAAACATATCTTTTTAAAAATAATTTGATATTGAAAATAAAAAAATGGAAAAACAGCTAAAAAAAAGCCATTTTTCCACATTTTTCACTTTTTTTAATTTTTTGCAAGATTTAGAGCGATTTTAATCATATTATTAAGATTATTTTGTCTTTCCTCTGCCGAAATCTCAACATGAGTAATAAATGAATCTGAAATAGTCAAAAGACAAGCAGCCTTCTTTTTTAAATATTTTGCGTTCGCAAATAAGGCAAAGCTTTCCATTTCTACTGCTTCACATAAATATTTTTCATTTAATTCTTTCCATCTTTCTCCATTAGCTTGATAAAATACATCAGATGAATGAATAATTGCTTCTTTTAATTCAATATTTAACTTCTTAGCCGAATTAATTAACTTATTATTAATTGTTTTTGATGGAGATTGATATTTAGAACGATTATTAAATGCTACTTTAGCATAGCTAGATTCTGAAAAAGCTTTAGAAACTAAAACTGTATCATATACATTTAATCTCTCAGAATATGATCCTGCAGAACCAATTCTAATAATTGTTTCTACATCATAAAATGAATATAGTTCATATGAATATATACCAATTGATGGCATACCCATTCCAGATGCCATAACTGATATTTTTTTACCTTTATAATATCCAGTATATCCCAATACATTTCTTACAGAATTAAAACAGATAACATCTGTTAAGAAATTATCTGCAATATATTTTGCGCGAAGTGGGTCACCTGGCATTAAGACAACCTTCGCAATTAAGTTTTTATCAACACATTGGTTGTGTGGTGTAGGAATTTTACTCATTTTCTAATTCCTCCATTATTTTTACTCCAGCTGAACATCCAACTCTTGAAGCTCCAGCATCTATCATATCTAAGAAATCTTTTTTTGTTTTGATTCCACCAGATGCCTTAACACCTATATTTCCTCCAACTGCTTCTCTCATTAATTTAACATCTGAAACTGTCGCACCAGCTGTTCCAAATCCTGTTGATGTTTTTACATAGTCAGCGCCTGCTTTAACAGCGATTTTACATACTTCTACTTTTTCTTCATCTGTTAAATAACATGTTTCAATTATAACTTTAACTAAAACACCATTTGCAGCATCAACTACTGCCTTAATATCATCATATAATGCATCATAATCATGATCTTTTGCCATTCCAACATTGATAACCATATCAATTTCATCTGCGCCATCAGCAATTGCTTTTGTGGTTTCAAACGCTTTAACCTCAGATACATTAGCACCTAGAGGGAAGCCAATTACTGTACAAATCTTAACATCAGTTCCCTTTAATAGCTCATGAGCATATTCAACATAGCATGGGTTAACACAAACTGATTTAAAATTATATTTATTAGCTTCAGCGCATAAATTTAATATTTCGGCCTTTGTAGCAAAAGCTTTTAATAATGTATGATCAATATATTTTGATTTTTTCATTTAAATCTCCTAAATATCTAAGATATTATCTATAGATAATAAATCAAGTTTTGCAGCAAGTGGTGCAAACTTTTCTTTGCATAAAATCTTATGTAGCTTCTTTGCATATTTTGGTTCTAGCATTTGAATATCACCATAGCCATCAATTGGTTGGAACATTTTTTCAGCCTTTGCCATTATTTCAGCCATTGGGATATATCTTAATACTTTTCCATCATCTAAAAGTAAAATATCAACTGCAGGAGGTAAAATGAAACCATGATCTCCATCCCACTTGATACCAACATATGCACTTCTAGATTTATCTGTATGTAAGAAAATATAATTAGTGATTACAACTTTTTCATTATCCATTGTAAGCTCTAATCTTTTTCTCTTTTGTAAGTAGCTATAAACCATAGATAAAGCTTGAGGATCTAAATTATTAAATTTAGATACAGCTTCAGGATATCTATCTGCATAAGCTCTCTTCCAAGAACTAAATGTTTTAATCAAATAAGGTCTTCTAAATGATATAACATCTTCTAGAGCTTGATTAAATACTAAGAATCTAAATCTCTTACAGATTTCTTCTATAATATCTAATAAGATTTCACATGCATAATCTGATAATAATACATCAAATTCTACATAGAAATTTACATCAAAATATTTAGGACTTAATTTCTCAATATGAGGAATTACAGCCTTATCTGACATAACAAATTTAGCTTCAAAGTTTAAAATATGGTGATGATATGTGAAAATTAGTGGACCTGAAGCGCCATTACGCTCAGATGGAGTTATATTTGGGTTAGCAACTAGATAAGTAATTAAATCAGTTTTTTCATAAATTCTAGTGCCTTCTTTTAGAAAATAAAATCTAAATTCCATACCATCACCCCGTTTCTTTTTTAAAAATTAATACTCTTTTATTATTTTAACATTAAATTTAGTCTATGTCAAAAAACAATATATTATCTATTGTTTAAAATCTTTCTACATCTTGGACATAATTCAAGGTCATCAATTTGTGGAACAATCATCCAACATCTTGCACAAACTTGTCCTACTGCAGGCTCAACCTTAACACTAAATTCATTACCATTAACATATTCAAGTTGAGAAACAATTAATAATTGTTTTGCGTTATCCTTAACAAGGTCGAATACATCACTTGCTTTCTTATCAAGTGTTAATGTTAATTTAGCATTGAAGCTCTTACCAATAACATTTTGGCTTCTTGCTTCTTCTAATGCTTTATTTACAATATCACGATACTTCATGAATTCATCAATATTTTCTTCTAGCTTAGTATCTAAATCTAAGTTAGCATTTGGCATATCAGTTAAATATACATCCTCTTCAGTATGATATGGAAGCATATCATATGCCTCACTCATTGTATGAGGTAAGATTGGAGATAATAACTTAATTAATGCATCTAAGATTTGATAGAATACAGTTTGAACTGATAATCTTTCATCAGATTTTGGATCTTCAATGTATAAGATATCTTTTGTGAAATCAAGATAGAAAGAAGATAATTGTGTAATATAAGCATTTACTTCTCTATATACTTCACCAAAATTGAATTTTTCATAATTATTCTTTACACTAGCAATGAATCTTTGAAGCTTAATATATTCATATTTATCAATAGTCTTTAATCTATTATAATCAAGTCCGTTTGCAGGATTGAAATCAGATGTATTAGACATTAAGAATCTTAAAGTATTTCTAATTTTTCTATATGCTTCAGATACTTGTTTTAAGATATCTTGAGATAATGGCATATCTGCTCTATATTCAACAGATGCAACCCATAATCTTAAAATATCAGCACCTGATTGGTTACATACCTTAATTGGGTCAACTGTATTGCCTAAAGACTTAGACATCTTTCTTCCTTGACCATCAAGAGTAAATCCGTGAGAAACTACAGTCTTATATGGAGCACATCCCTTTGTAGCAACAGATGTGATAATAGATGAATTAAACCATCCTCTATATTGGTCTGAGCCCTCTAAATATAAGTCAGCAGGGAATTTTAATCCTCTTCTTTCTAATAACATGTATGAAGATCCTGAATCGAACCATACATCCATGATATCATTTTCTTTTGTGAATTTACCATTAGGGCTTCCCGGATGAGTAAATCCTTCTGGTAATAAATCCTTTGCTTCCTTTTCAAACCAGATATTTGAACCATATTTACCAAATAGGTCAGCAACATGTGCTAATACCTTTTGGTCTAAAATTGAATCACCATTTTCAGCATAGAATACTGGGATAGGTACCCCCCAAGCTCTTTGACGTGAAATGCACCAATCATGTCTATCCTTAATCATGTTAGAAATTCTAATATCACCCCATGATGGATTCCAATTTACATTTTTAATAGCATTTAAGATTTCATCTTTGATTGGGTCGATAGATGCAAACCATTGTGGTGTAGCACGGAAAATAACTGGTTTCTTTGTTCTCCAGTCATGTGGATAGCTGTGGACAATTGGGTCATATAGCATTAATGAACCATTTTCCTTCATATCAGCCATAATTGCATCTTCAGAATCAGCATAGAACATACCAGCATATTTACCAGCATTTTCCATTTGATATCCCTTAGAATCTACTGCAACCATAATATCTAGACCATATTGCTTACCTGCAACATAGTCCTCCTCACCATAACCTGGAGCGATATGTACAAATCCTGTACCATCAGTTGTTGTAACATAATCAGCATTAATTACTGGAGATACTCTATCATATAATGAATGCTTATATTTTAAGCCTAATAAATCAGATCCTCTTACATGAGCAATCTCTTTAACATTTTCTAATTTTAATTTTTGTGATAATGCATTTAAAAGATCAGATGCACAAATTAATTTACCAAAATTAGATGTTTCAAATACAACATAATCAATTAATGGTCCTGCAGCAACAGCTAGGTTACAAGGTAATGTCCAAGGTGTTGTTGTCCAAATCATTAATGAAGCATCTTTATAAATATCTTTTCCATCAACGATATTCCACTTGAAATAAATTGAATTAGATTTAATATCTTTATATTCAATTTCAGCTTCAGCAAGAGCTGATTCAGATGATGGTGACCAATAAACTGGCTTTAAGCCCTTATAAATAAGACCCTTTTCAGCCATTTTAGCAAATACTAAAATTTGGTCGCGTTCAAAATCATGTTGTAATGTGATATATGGATGATCAAAATCACCAAGTACTCCAAGTCTTTCAAAACCAGCCTTTTGTCTTTCAACTTGCTTATATGCATATTCTTCACAAAGCTTTCTAAATTCAGCTAGAGGCTTATCCTTTCTTGAGATGCCTGATTTTTGAAGTGCATTCTCAATTGGAAGACCGTGTGTATCCCAACCAGGAATATAAACAGACTTGTAACCATTCATATTGTAATATCTAACAACGAAGTCCTTCAAGATCTTGTTTAATGCATGTCCTAGATGGATATCACCATTTGCGTATGGAGGTCCATCATGTAATGTATATTCTCTCTTTCCTTCGTTCTTTCTTATAACTTTATTGTATAAGTCAATATCTTTCCATTTCTTTTGAATTTGAGGTTCCTTGTTATTTAAATTACCTCTCATTTCAAAAGCAGTTTTACCCATATATAGGGTATCCTTATAATCTTTCATCTTGCTTCCTCCTTAAATAAAAAAAATCCTTAAGAATAATATCTTAAGGACGAATTATCGCGGTACCACCTTAATTCTGTATAAATAAATATACAGCACTTAATTATGCTTTAACGCAGCAATACGTGATTGAATACTTAGTTTCTTCAATCAAGCTCCTCCAGTGATCCGAATAAAATCAATTGTCTACATTTCACCATTACTGTAGCTCTCTAAACCATGAATTTTTATTCATGCTGGTATCAACACTAAAAACATATTAAGATTATACTATTATTTTTATTTGTTGTAAAGAAAAACAATATAAATAATAATTTATATTATTCTATATTTAAATTATAGTTTGATAATTTTTTAATATCTTCCCAATGATTTTGATTATCAAAAATAGCTAATGTATCAAAGCCTTGTTCTTTAGCTCCTGATATAGCATGATATACATCTTCAACGACAAGTGCATCTTTTTTATTAAAGCCTTCAAGCTCTAATATCTTATTGAAGCCTGTACCACCACTTTTAGTAATGCCCATATTACTAGCCGAATAGATATAATCAAAATATTTATTAATATCATTTGTCTTAAATGAATCATCTAATAATTCATTTGCTGTAGCTGAAAATAATACGACTCTTCCATTTCTTTTAAGCTCTTCTAAAAGCTCTTTAGCTCCTGGTTTTAGTTTTTGCATAACATATTGCTTTCTAACAAAGTTATACATTTTATTTTCAAGCTCAGCATAAGAGATATTATTATAATAATTCTTATGAATATATCTTACTGCTTCAACATTTGTTTGTTCTTTTGCTATCTCATCTATATCAACATCAAATTTAATATTTGATTCTTTTAAGAAATTTGATAATAAATGAGACCACATACCCATTGAATCTAATAATGTGCCATCATAATCAACAATGAATAGCTTATAATTCTTTAAATATTCTAGATTATTCAAGTTCAAATGCTCCTGTATATAATTGATAATAAACACCTTTTTGACTAATTAAATCATCATGGTCTCCTCTTTCAATTATAGAACCATGATCTAATACCATAATAGCATTACTATTTTGAACTGTAGATAATCTATGAGCAATAACAAATACAGTTCTTCCCTTCATAAGTGAATCCATACCACTTTCAACTAATGCTTCAGTTCTTGTATCAATTGAAGATGTTGCTTCATCTAGAATCATAACTGGAGTATCTGCAAGCTCAGCTCTAGCAATTGATAATAATTGTCTTTGACCTTGAGATAATTGACTACCATTTCCAGTTAATCTTGTATCAAATCCTTCAGGTAATCTTGTAATGAAATCATAAGCATTAGCTGTCTTAGCTGCTTCCATTACTTCTTCATCAGTTGCATCTAACCTACCATATCTAATATTTTCCATTACTGTGCCAGTAAATAGATTAGTATCTTGTAATACTATACCAATACTTCTTCTTAAATCATCTTTCTTAATCTTATTAATATTAATTCCATCATATCTAATCTTACCATCAGCGATATCATAGAATCTATTAATTAGATTTGTAATAGTAGTTTTACCTGCACCTGTTGCACCTACAAAGGCAATCTTTTGACCTGGCTTAGCATAAATATTTACATTGTGTAATACTATCTTATCAGGGAAATAACCAAAATCAACATCATATAGTCTAATATCACCTTTTAATTCTGTATAAGTGATAGTTCCATCAGAATGTGGATGCTTCCAAGCCCATTTACCAGTCTTTTCATCTGATTCAGTAATATTTCCGTTCTCATCAATTGTTGCGTTAACTAATGTTACATATCCATTATCTTCTTCAGGCTTTTGATCTAATAATTCAAATATTCTATCAGCACCTGCAAGACCCATAACAACAGCATTTAATTGCATTGATACCTGGTTAAATGAATTTGCAAATTGTCTTGCCATACCTAAATATGCAACAGCTATACCTATAGTTAGAGTTACACCCATTTCAGGTGAAGCAGGAAGTAATGTAAAGAATGTCTTTTCAGCGTTACCAAAGCCTCTTAATGAGAAATTATATACATTATTAACTACTAATACTACACCTAAAATTGCGACGATAACATATAATATATTTCCGATATTATGAATGATTGGAGCTAATATGTTAGCATAAGCATTAGCTTTATATGCATCATCATTTAATTGATCATTTAATACATTAAAGTCTGCTTTAGATTTTTCTTCATGATTAAATACTTTAACTACCTTTTGACCATTCATCATTTCTTCAATAAAGCCTTCGGCCATCGCAATTGATTTTTGTTGTTTAATGAAATATTTAGCAGAACCTCCACCAACTTTCTTTGTAACAAAGAAAATGAATATAACAGCTACTATTACAGCTAGAGTTAACCATAAACTATAATACATCATTACGCAGAAAAGTAATGATACAGTAATCATTGTTTGAACAAATTGTGGAATACTCTGAGATATCAATTGTCTTATAGCATCAACATCATTTGTATATGTTGACATTATTTCACCATGAGGATTTCTATCGAAATATGAAATAGGAAGCTTTTCCATCTTCTTAAACATATCCATTCTCATTCTATATAAGAATCCTTGAGTTACAGTACAAATTAATTGATTATATAGGGTTGTTGCTGTAATTGATGCTAAATAAACACATCCTAAAGCAATAGATAAACCAATTAATTTTTCCTTGATTGCATCAAAACCAACATTTTGAACTTGAGATGCAAAATCATTAATCTTGTATAAGCCATCAACTACTTCTCCATGTACTACATTTTGTTCAATTCCTTCATACATTAAATTAATGAATTGAGGCATAAATATTGATGCAGATATTGCACCTACTGCTGCAATAACTAAACAGATACAAATAATTGTAAATCTTACAGGATAAGTTTTAAATACATATCCTAATAATCTTTTTAATGTTTGTTTTTTATTAAAATTTCTTTTTGAAGGTTTAACATTAATTCTTGGCATTTGCTTCACCTCCAGATACTCTATTTTGTGAATAATAAATTTCTTGATAAATCTTATTATTCTTTAATAATTCATTATGCGTACCACTAGCTTCTATTCTTCCGTTATCCATGATTATGATTAAATCAGATTCTTGAATTGAAGCAATTCTTTGAGCAATTATTATCTTAGTTGTTTCAGGAATAAATTCCTTAAATCCCTTTCTAATAATTGAATCTGTCTTAGTATCAACGGCTGATGTAGAATCATCTAAGATTAAAATCTTAGGATTTTTAAGTAGGGCTCTTGCGATACATAATCTTTGTTTTTGTCCACCAGATACATTTGTACCACCTTGTGTGATTTCTGTATCATATTTTTCAGTGAAAGATTCAATGAATTCATCAGCACATGCTAGTTTACATGCATGCTTAATTTCTTCATCAGTTGCATCTTCTTTTCCCCATCTTAAATTATCTTTAATAGTACCTTTAAATAATAAATTCTTTTGTAAAACAACTGATACATTATCTCTTAATGTAACTAAATCATATTTTCTAACATCAATACCACCAACATAAACAGCACCTTCTGTTACATCATATAATCTTGATATTAGATTAACAAATGTTGTTTTAGATGAACCTGTAGATCCTAAAACACCTACAGTCATACCACTTTTTATTTCAATATTAATATCTCTTAAAGAATACATTTCTGCAGAAAGTGAATATTTAAATGATACATTATCAAATTTAATACTTCCATCTTTGATTTCCATAACAGGATTTTCAGGATTTACTAAGCTTGATTTTTCATCTAATACTTCAACTATTCTCTTTGCAGATTCAATAGCCATAACAATCATAACGATAACCATTGAAAACATCATTAATGCCATTAAAGCTTGGAAACCATATGTTGTTAATGATTGGAATTGACCAACTGTAACAGAGTTAAAGAAATATACCTTATTTCCATCTTCATTCAATCCTAAATATGCTGAATTTTTAACAATTAGAATTGAGCCTACTACTAATAAAGATAACATTAATGCATTAACAGATAACTGCATTACAGGGCCATTTAAGGCAATAATTCTTTCAGCTCTTGTAAAATCTGTCTTTAATTTGCCAGCAGCCTTATCAAATTTCTTTATTTCGTGTTCTTCTCTAACAAATGATTTTACTACTCTAATACCATCAATATTTTCCTTTATAGAATCATTTAAGGCATCATATTCTTTGAAGATTCTTCTAAAAATCTTCATAGCAAATATCATTATTAATATTAAAGCGATAGCTAAGAATGGAATTAGTATAGTAAATATCCAAGCAAGCTCTGGACATATAATAAATGACATTATAGCTGAAAATATTAGCATTAATGGTGATCTAATCGCAGTTCTTATAACCATCATATATGCATTTTGAACATTTGTAACATCTGTTGTCATTCTTGTAACTAAGCTTGATGCCTGGAATTTATCAATATTAGCGAATGAAAACTTAGTAATATTTTCATACATATCTTTTCTTAAATTTTTGGCAAAGCCAGCACTAGCCTTTGCGCAAAACATACCAGCTAAACCACCAAATACTAATGAGGCAATAGCCATTACAACTAAAATGATAGATAATTTTGTTATTTCAGCACTATTAGTATTATTCATTTGATCAACTAATTTTGCAGTAACGAAAGGAAGAGCACATTCCATAAACACTTCACATACAATGAATATAATAGATAAAATACTTGGAGTTTTATATTCTCTTATGCTTTTAAGTAACTTTCTAATCATTTTATCATCCCCTTCTCTAAATTATTTTCCATACAATCTAATACCTTAAAGAATATATCTAATTCTTCTTCAGATATATTATTAGTTAATTGTTTTTCAAATTGATTTAAATCATTTATAACATCTTTAGCTAATTCTTTCGCAAGATCTGTTAAAACTAATTTTTTAAGTCTTGCATCATTATCTACTTTTTCTCTAATGATTATATTTTTCTTTTCCATTAAAGAAATAATATTAGACGCAGTTGATCTTGTAATACCAAATTCTTTTTCAATATCCTTTTGATATACATCAGTTTTAGAATTATAAATATAAACAATAATAAAACAATTAGTACCAGATAAATTTTCTAATCTTTTAATTGATTCTAAATTATCAATTACTCTTTTAATTTTTGTAGAAACACATTTAATTCTTTTACCGATTTTTTTTGCCATGTTTACCTCCAAAAATTGTTTTATATCAAACATTATAATCATTTTATTTTTATTGTCAAGAGTTTCACATGATTAAACATATTTTTATTAAAAAATAAAAAAAGAAGAGTGCTACTTAACTAGCTTGATCTTCTTCTTTGTTGTTGTAATGTTTTTTCTAAAGAATTCTTCCATTTTTTCAGATTCAAATCCTGATTTTAAGACATAAATAGAATCTGATTCATTAAATATTATTTCATATCCATCATTATATTCATAAATACCTTTTAGATACATATATGAATACTTTAAATTCTTATTTTTTTCACCTATTTTAGCTTCTATAGAAACACTATTTTCTTTAAAAGTAAAATTATATAAAATACCAGTTTTAATTATCTCTGGATTATTCTTTTCAACTCTTTTTCTCATCATCTTTAGATCAACTATAACATAGATGACAAAGGCTACACCTATTGCTGAAATAACAGCTCCCATTGTAATAACATTTGCTTCTTTTATAATTAATCCTATTACTAAAGATAAAATACCTATTACGAATATAACTAAAACATATAAATATTTCTTTCTTTGATCTCTTGATGCTGATTTTAAAAGAATCTCTGTAGTTTTTTCTCCAGATAACTCAGTTCTATTTTTTACAACCATAATATCTCCCTAATTATATTTCAAACGACTCAGATGGTGCAGTAAATGATGAGAATGTAGCTGTTGCATTCTTAAAATATAACATTTGCATATTACCATCATCTTCATTATACATGCCTCTTAAAGAAGGCATCTTTTCTAACATAAGTGTCTTAATTTCTCTATTTTTATCTTCAACTAGTTCTCCACTTACTCTTAACCATTTTCCATCCTTAAAAGCACAAATTTCTGCCTTAGGATTATTAGCTAATTGATGTGAAACAGGTTTAATTTTTCCAGTTTGAATAAATAATTTATTATTATAAACAATTGCAGTACCAAATGGTCTTACTCTAGGTTGATCACCTTCTACTGTTGCTAGATAATAAACTTGAGTTTCATCTAAAAATGATAATATTCTTTCTAAATTCTTATTCATAAATCTCACCTCTAGTTCTTTTTTATGGCAGCAGCTACAGGATTCGAACCTGTGCATACCGGGGTCAGAGTCCGGGGCCTTACCGCTTGGCTAAGCTGCTATAAAAAGGGCCATAGGCCCTTTCATGTTTTTTTATTTAATTACTTAATGCAATAAATAGATTTCTTACCAGCAAATACTGATACACCTGGGAATTGTCCACGACCATTTAGATCATCTTCAATTCTCATTAATTGGTTGTACTTAGCAACTCTATCTGTTCTTGATAATGAACCAGTCTTAATTTGACCAGCATTTGTACCAACAACGATATCAGCAATTGTAGTATCTTCTGTTTCACCAGATCTATGAGAAACGATTGCTGTATAACCAGCCTTCTTAGCCATTTCGATAGCTTCGAAAGTTTCAGTTAATGTACCAATTTGGTTAACCTTGATTAAGATTGCGTTTGCAACGCCCATTTCGATACCCTTAGATAATCTCTTAGTGTTTGTAACGAATAAGTCATCACCAACTAATTGAACCTTCTTACCTAACTTTTCAGTTAAATACTTCCAGCCCTCCCAGTCATCTTCTGCAAGACCATCTTCGATTGTTACTATAGGGAATTTTTCAACTAAGTTAGCATAGTACTTGTCTACCATTTCCTTAGCTGTGAATTGACCCTTATCAGCCTTTAATGTATATAACTTCTTTTCTGTATCATAGAATTCAGATGCAGCAACGTCGATACCTAAGCAAATATCCTTACCTGGTTCAAAACCAGCAGCCTTGATAGCTTCAACAACACGCTCGAAAGCTTCTGTGTTAGAGCCTAACTTAGGTGCATAACCACCTTCATCACCTACAGATGTAACATATCCGTTTGCCTTTAAGATCTTCTTTAAAGCATGGAATACTTCAGCACCCATACGTACAGCTTCTTTTAAAGAAGGTGCACCAACAGGTAAAATCATGATTTCTTGGAAATCAATACAAAAATCAGCATGAGCACCACCATTTAAGATGTTCATCATTGGAAGTGGCATTTGCTTTGCATTGAAACCACCAAAATAATTATATAGAGGAATTCCATAGAAATCAGCAGCAGCTCTAGCACATGCCATAGAAACGCCTAATGTAGCATTTGCTCCTAGCTTACCCTTATTTTCAGTACCATCTAAAGCAATCATTAAATGATCGATTGCTACTTGTTGAGTAACATCTTGACCTAAAAGCTTTGGTCCGATAATTTCATTAACGTTCTTAACAGCTTTAGTTGTACCTTTTCCTAAATAACGTGACTTATCTCCATCACGTAATTCTAATGCTTCATGTTCACCAGTTGAAGCTCCTGATGGTACTAATGCACGACCAATTGCTCCAGATTCTGTTGTAACTTCAACTTCTACAGTTGGATTTCCACGTGAGTCTAATACTTCTCTTGCGTATACGCTTGTAATAAATGGCATAATTTTATATCTCCTTATTATTTATGTTTTTAAAACCGAGTTAATTATACTATATAATTAATAAAATATACAAAAATATTTAATATTAAAGAAATTGAAAACGTTTTATAATTTATCTTCTATTACCTTTAGCAATTCTATAAACTGCAATGAAAGCTAATATGTAGAAAAGAATGTTTAATATTAAATATAATAAATAACCTACATTAAATCCTTGATTAATCATTACAAATAAATATTTGATTGGTAATAATAATATATTTAAATATGTATTTGGATTAGATAAAACAGAACCTATATTTTCAATTCCATATATACCAACATAAAATGATAATTGGGAAATAATTAAAGCTAAAACAAAGAATCCCAGTGCTAATACTGGATATAAAATATGATATTCTTCATATCCTTTTTTAACAGAAAATCCAATTATTAAAGAATTTAATAATAAACTAAAAGATATTCCAAGACCAAATAAATTAGCTAAGGTTGCATCAATTAAGCCTGTTAATATTCCACCTAGAATTGTGGCAGTTAAACCAAATATAATTACTGTTCTAACATCATTTTTATATATAGGTTGTCTCCAATTATTTTTGTTAAACATAAAAAAATCACCAAATATATTTTAATATATTTGATGACTTAATACAAGTTAATTATTCAATTGCTTCAGTTAGTTCTTCTGGCTCATCTTCAATAGATACATTTTCATCTCTATCATAATCACCAACAAAATGAACTATTAATGATTTTAATCTCTTATATAAAATCATAGTAATCGCGAATACTAATACATATCTAAATAGATTAAATGGTAGTACACCAACAAATAAATAATAGACCATGAAATTAGAATCAGTTACGATATGTTGACCACCTAAAATTTTATCCATTGTTGAAGTTAAGGCTACTTGTGGGAAGCCTGCAATTTCTTTATAAGCTGGTATTAATATTAACCAGTTAGCAACCATTGCCATAACTGTGGCTGAAGCCATACCAATCGCAAGTGCACAAAGTGCTCCTTTAATTGTTCTATGCTTCTTATAAATGAATCCTGCGACAAAGCATAATGTTAAACCAATTAAAACATCGGCTAATTCTCCTACTCCTACTGTAGATGTACCAGGTAGCTTACAAAAAAATCTAACAATAATTGTTAAAGCACCTGAGAATGGTCCATACATAAATGTTACAAATAACGCAGGAACATCTGAAAATTGGATATCTAGCCAAGATGGGAAAATTGGTAAATTAAATTTTGCAAAATAATATAAGATTACTGATAATGCGCTAAATATTGCGATTACAGCCATTTGCTTAATTGTCATTTTCTTCAAATTTAATTTAATTTGTAAGAATGAATATAAATATCCAAATGATAATAAAAATATTGCTGCTCCACCGATTTCTAATAGATAAATATACCATCCTGGTTGATATTTAGCTTTAGGATTATCAAGTGGTGGAACAAATGAATCTCTCATAGATTTATTCATTACAAATCCTGTGATAATAAGTCCTAATCCTACTAACAATACAATTATAAATAGGATTAGATATAATGTGCCCTTTTTTGAAGTCTGGACTGACTTTACTGAATTTTCCATAAAAGTCCTCCTCGAAAATTATTAAATAATTTCCACGTACTTCATAAAAAATACCCCATTTTAGAATGGGGTTTTTAAAAGCTATATTTTAATACATCTTCTCTCATCCAGACTTTACTGTCGGTATAGGAATTACACCTATTCATGCCAATAAGGCTCGCGGACTTTACCGCCGGTATGGAATTACACCAAACCCCGAAGTATATGAAAATTTATTTACATTGTGATTATAATACTAAATATAATATTAGTCTATATATTTTTAATAAAAAAATAAGGTTTTTAGCTAAACCTCATCTTTAATATATTATTTACTAATAATTAATGACTTAGAAGTCATATCTGCAGGTACTTCAATTTCTAATAAATCTAATAAAGTAGGACCTAAATCAGATAAGATACCATTTCTAATCTTAACATTTTTATCAGTAACTACAACTGGAACTGGGTTAGTTGTATGTGCTGTAAATGGTCTACCTTCTTCATCAGCAAGCTTTTCAGCATTACCATGGTCTGCAGTAATAATTGCAACACCACCAACTGAATCTAGGGCAGCAACAACCTTGCCAACACAAGTATCTACAGCTTCTACTGCCTTAACAGCTGAAGGAATAACACCTGTATGACCAACCATATCACAGTTAGCGAAATTTAAAATAATCATATCATATTTCTTAGATTCAATTGCAGCTACAACCTTATCACATACCTCATAAGCACTCATTTCAGGCTTTAAGTCATATGTAGCTACCTTTGGTGAATTAACTAGAATTCTATCAGCACCAGGAATATCTCTATCAGCACCACCATCAAAGAAGAATGTTACATGGGCATACTTCTCTGTTTCAGCGATACGAAGTTGCTTTAATCCATTTCTAGATACGATATCACCAACTAAATTATCAAGCTTTTGTAGACCAAATGCTAATTCACCCTTAACTGTATCAGAATATTTCATCATAGATACAAATACAGTTGATTTAGGGCCTTTTGAAGTATCAAGTCTATAAGGCTTTTCTGGATTATAAATAATTCCTTCTGGATTAGAGAAAGATGTAGAAATTTGAATTGCTCTATCTGGTCTGAAGTTTGCAAATACAATAGAATCTCCTTCTTCAACCATACCATTCTTATCAGAAACAAATGGAATAACGAATTCATCTGTCTTACCATTTGCATAAGATGTTTCAATACCCTTGATTGGATCTTCAAAATATTCACCAGCACCAACAGTCATTGCATCATATGCCTTTTGGATACGATCATAATTCTTATCTCTATCCATTCCATAATATCTACCACCAACAGTTGCTACCTTAACATTACCATTATCGATAATCTTCTTTAAGAAACCAGCACCTGATGTTGGATCAGTATCTCTACCATCTAGGAATGCATGATAATATACATTTTTAATACCTTTAGATTGAGCTAGCTTTGAAATAGCTATAATATGAGATGTATGTGAGTGTACACCACCATCACTACAAAGTCCAAAGATATGAAATTTCTTATTATTCTTAATTGCGTTATCAATTGCATTTAAAATTGCAGGATTAGAATTGAATTCACCTGTTTTAATTGCATTATTGATTCTTGAAAGTGATTGCCAAACAATACGTCCAGCACCAATATTCATATGACCTACTTCTGAGTTACCCATTTGTCCTTCAGGTAAACCTACTGCTTCACCTGATGCATTTAATTGATGTGTATCAAAAGTAGCAAATATACGATCTAAGTTTGGCTTTTTAGCTAAGCTTACTGCATTTGTTGAAGATGCTTCGGCTAAACCATAACCATCCATTATTATTAAACATACTGGTCTTTTTTTCATTATTATTTACCTCGCCTTATGTATTATAATCTTTTTTATTCTATTCTTCCATATTTTTTTAGAATAAAATAATTGTTTACGGTTTCAGCACCAACCCATTTAATCATGGCACTATCTTCCTCTGCGTATTTATCATAGCCCCAAGGACGCTTGTGATCCCAAAGTCCAAATGAAGCAATTGATGAAACAATATAATCTAATTGTTCATTCTTTAATTTATCTAATTTATCAGATGAAATATATAATGCACAATCCATTGGTAATATTGCATCATAATTTGAATAATCAGTTGATACATTCTTTTCAGCAACTTCAACCAACTTCTTTTCAAATGCTTCTATCTTATCATCAAATAAATCTAAGTCTCTAATAGAATTTAAGAAACTATTAAATGATATAAATTCATATTTAGTGATGTTATCCATCTTCATAAAATCATCAATCATTTTTAAAGATGCTTGATATGCTTTTTTATAATATGCTTTTGTATTCTTATGAAATTTTAAAGTGTATCCTAATAAAGCTGCAGTTGGATGATATCCAAATAATTCTTGGTTTTCTTTTGTATAAGAAAATTCCTTAGAATGTGCAAAATCATCATTTGATTTTACATTTGGATTCCATTTATTATTAATCATTTCACATCTATTGTATAAATAATTACATGCTTTATTAATAATATCTGAATATAATTCATTATCACATTTAGAATCAAATCCAACCATATCCATCATTCTAAATGCTTCATAAATTTGATATACGCTTGTGTTTGTATTGTAATTATCAATATATAAACCACCAGCGAATCCACCATCTTTAGTTCTATATAGCATTAATGAATCTAAGACAAATGTTTTATCCATTGTTCCATCTAGAGCATTGTATATTGCCATATCAATATCTCTAGCCTTAAATGTCATTTGTCTTGCCATATCATTTTGCATTTCCTTAGTTAATAACATCATAAAAAATACCTCGGTATTTATTTTACAATAAATAAACCAAAAAATAAATATAAATACTACAAAATTTAATTAAAATAAAATATAATCAATATGAGGTATTTATTATGGAATATTTAAATTATTATCTATTTACAAAAATAATAAATAATACAGATGAATATATCAAATCTAAATTCAATTATACAGATTGTGATTTACTTTCATATTTATCGTTTAAAATAGCACCTAAATATTATGCTAGAAAAGATAAATATGACCTTTATAATAGATTTAAAACTGATACATTTAATGACTTAATTGTTGAATGTAGTATTAATCTAGATAAAGAAAATGATTTTGATAATTTACTATTTATTTATGGATTAATAATATCTAATACTTATTTTAAATTATTAAATGAAAAAGAAATAGATAGTTTTAAAATAAATAAATATATTTCTGAAAAATATAATATTTCATTCGATATGAATTTCTATAAAGAAAATCATAAAAAAATTGATTACAAAGAAAAAATGGATCATTTAGTACATAATCCATTGATTAAAATATATAACTTCTTTGGTTCTTATAATTATTTTATAAGAGCTTATAAAAAATATAAAAAGAATTTTAAAAAAGAATTAAAACAAAAAGATATTCCTGTGGAATATAATTTTGATGAAATAGTATTTGATAATGTAAGAATCACTAATATTGATGATTATATAGAGTTTATTTATAATGAAATAAAAATTAAAATTGATTCATTAAATGAATATTTAATTAATAACAATGATAAAAAGATTAGAATTGAATTTAATATTGCTAAAGAGAAAAAAATATGAGAACTTAAGTTCTCATTTTTTTATTCTTCTATTATTCTTTTTGGATAATCCATATATAATTTATCAATATCGAAATGTTCTCTTTCTTCTCTTTCGAATATTGATACTATTACATCGTAACAATCAATTAATACCCAAGCAGAATCCTTACCATCAATTGATCTAACCTTATAGTTATTTATTGATAAATCTTCTTCGATATATTTAATTGCAGCACTACATTGTCTCATAGAATCAACAGATGAAATTATTATTTTATCATAGAATGGATTTCTTCCTTCTGAATCATAGATAACAATATTTTTAGCTTTAACTTTACCTAGTGAATCAACAATTACGTCTTCTAATTTTAGTTTTTTAGATTTCATTTCATATTCTTTTAAAACTAATAATTGCATTGGATGAGCTGATTCATTATTTTCTTTACAATGAGCAATTGTATATTCTAATGATTTATAAATAGCTAAATCCATATCTCCATCTAATAAGATTTTTCTACATTCGATACATGTAGGATATTCTCTGTTCTTTTCAGTATAATCAGCAATCATAATAATTGCTTCAAGTAGTGACATATGGGGTCTACCAAAAACATGATATTTAATTGCATTATATATTTCCATATCATTTCCGATATTAGCTAAATATGCTTCTGCAGATAGGTATGCATGATATAAGAATGGATATTTTTCACATTCTTCTATTTCTTTATCTGTTAATATACCAATTGCTTCACTTGGATCATCATATTTTGCATAGTCATGCATGTATGCAGCAATTAGTGCCTTTTCTTCATCTACACCATATTTTTTAGCTAAAAATGATGCCATTTCTGCTACACCAAATACATGTTGTAGTCTATGCTCGTGTTGGTCACCATATTTTTCTATTACTAATTGTTTTGCCTTATCCGATAATAGCATCTGTTAAATACACCTCAGTTTTTTCAGGATATGTGATTTTTACCTTAGCTTTTCCCTTTACAGAAACGAAGCCAAAGCCTGAAAACCAAATATCTTTCTTCTTTCTTCCATCTAATTCAATAATTTCAGTTTTATATTTTATATTATCCTTTTCAGTAAAATCAGGAGGTGTTAATAGAACACCTAATTGATTTTCAAATAAATAATTAACCTTTTCTGATTTACATCTATGAATATATAAATTATTTGATGTATATATCATTACTGATATAGCATCATCACATATAAATTCTAATGCAGCTAAGCCTGATAACATTACAGCATTACCATTAGTTATTTGGTATGTTATAGGTTTAATTTCGTTAGCTGCCAATATTTTATTATAACTAATTGGCATAAGCTGATTTAAAATATCAGCTTCATTAATTAAGCCTGGAGTATCAATTAAATATTTTCCATCCTCAAAGAATTGGATTCTAATTTGATTTAGGGTTGTTCCGGGAATCATGCTTGTAGATATAACATCATTTTTAATACTTGTATTTCTTTTTAATAATGCATTAATTAATGATGATTTTCCTACATTAGCGCAGCCTACAAAATAGACATCTCTGCCTTTTCTTGCAAGATCTATTGTGTTTGTTAAATCATCAATATAATATCCTTTTTTAGATGATACAATATGAATTGCATCTACTCTAAAGAATATCTTTTCGCATTCACGGCTTAACCATGATACGATATTTGAAATATTAGTACTCTTAGGGAATACATCATATTTATTAGCTACTAAAATGACATTTTTATGTCTTAATTTATCAATCATTTTCTTATTAAATGTAGCTTTAAATGCGAAAATATCTACTACAAATACAATTAATCCATTTCTTTGGATTACATCATCTATAACATGTTCATAATCTTTATTAGAGGCAATAATCTTTGGAAGCTCATTATAATGCATCATTCGATAACATCTTTTACAATATGATGAATCATCCTTTAAAACAGGAATAAAGCCTTGTTTATCAGGTTCTTGATCCTGTAAAACTGCCCCACAACCCTTACATTTTCTTAAAATCATTATATTTCGTCAAACTCCTTAAGCTTTTCATTATAAATATCTGGCATCTTCTTTTTTATTCTATTTAAGAAGAATTGTTCCATCTTTCTATTTAATCTTGTAGATTTAACATCAGTTGATTTATCTACTGGAAATATTAATCCAGCTTTAATCTTACATCTTTTAGCACCTAAAATATCTGTCATTAATTGATCTCCAATTAATAAGATTTGATCTTTTTCGTAATGCTTAGATGTAAGTTTTTTAATTGCACGCTTAATTCCTCTTTTTAGAGGCTTTGTTGAAAACTTTTGATATGTAATATTAAAAGCTTTAGCAAATTTATCAACTCTTACTTTTCTAGAATTAGATACTAAAATAAATTCAAATCCAGCTTCTTCAACCTTCTGTTTCCACTCAATAAGCTTTTTTGTAGGTAATTCTTCTGCATATGATATTAAAGTATTATCTAAATCTGTTAATATCAACCTTATTCCATCTGAATATAGTTTATCAAGAGGAATGTCATATATAGTTTTATAAACATAATCTGGAATCAACTTTTTAATCATAACAAAAAACCTCATTTAACATTATATTAATAAATTAAAAAAAAGACAAGCAAATGCTTGTCTAATTTGGATAAATTATTTCTTAGAAATAAAATCACATGCTGCAGGTAATATAGCGAATACACCAGCAACGATTGCAATAATACCAGCAATAACCCAACCGGCACCAATAGTATATGTTGCTGATCCAATCCAACTTGAACCAGAAGCATCACCATTAGCTGCCTTGAATGCTGCAACGATGCAGAATGCAAATACACCAGCAAGAATTAAAGAAATAACTGCAACAAGGTTTAATACACCAGCAAATTTATCTAATGCCTTAACCTTTAATAAAGGTAATACGATTGCACAAATTAAAATAACTAATGCAACAATAATTAAGATAAATGCTAATACACCAGCCCAAGTTGCTGCATACTTAGCATCAGTACCACCAAAAATTGCTGTTGCTCCTGCTATATCAGCAGATTTTTTTGTACCAAGCATGTTTTCTTTAACTGTATAAGTAAATGCTGGAGTTGCAAGTAATAAAATAAATGCAACGATTGCAAGTACTGCTGAAATAATACCTGAATATTTTAATAATGTTTTCATTTTTTTAATTTATCCCCTTTCCATTTTCTATTATAATAAATAAAACAACAAAAGTCTATATTTTGAGTAGAAAAAAAGCATCCAAAGGATGCTTTAATATTAGTCTTTCTTTCCTAGGCCAAATAATCCAATGATAGCTGATAAATTAGTTGCATTTTCAGCTGCTTTCTTAGAAATCTTAGAAACCTTTGGACTATATTTGATAGATACGCTAGCCTTTGCTGCAGAAATTTTTACTTTTTCAAATGGTGCAGCATCGCTCTTCTCTAATGCCTTATCCATCATGAATTGAGCATAATCAGTTACATCAGCCTTAATTGCAGTTGGAACCTTCTTAACGATATCAAATGTAACTTGAACATTACTCTTTCCTGAATAATCCTTTTCACCAGGATTCTTCTTAGCTAAATTCATTTTGAAAGTAATCTTATTACCATCAACAGATGAAATTACGATATTAGTTGGATCTTCTTCATCAGTTAAATCCTTATATACTCTTTCTCTATATTCAGATGGTGTAGAATCTTCTTTTGCATCAGCAAAGATTGTATCAATAAATGTAGTATCATCTGTATATGCTGCATAATATGATTTTGCATATGTATCCATATTAAATAAATATGAGAAAACAGATCCAGCTTGAGGAACTAATGCAGTAACTACAGCACTTGATTCCTTATCAATCTTAATATATTTACCAACAATATTGTCCTTAATAATTGGCTTTAAATCCTTTATTTGAGCAATATCATCGTATGGAATGTCTAATTTTTGAACATTTAAATAAGCAGCATCCTTATCTGCAAATAATCTAACCTTTCCATTTAAAGTTGAAGACTTTGAATAATCAACATCATCAGCCTCTGATTCAGCTAATAATAATACATCATTAGCAATTAGAGACTTATCGCCACTAGCAAATGCAGCAGTTGGAAGCTTAGCATTAACGCTTACTTCTGCGTATGCAGCATAATCATCAATACCATTCTTTTCATAATCACCAAATGTTAAAGCAACCTTTGCAGATGCTGAACCACCAACAGTTACCTTTTTATTATTTGATTTTTGTACACCTGATGCTTTTGCTTCAGCAGATGCATCAACTTCGATACCATTTGGCTTAAATTTCTTATTAGCCTTAGAATATACGAATGCTGTAACTGCATCAGCAATTTCTTCTTCGTTAGATGTCTTCTTTACTGTTACAGTATGTAATTCTCCATTTTCATCCTCATAAGAAATCTTCTTTGAGCCTTCGCAGCTAGTTAGCATTAAAGCAAATGCTGAAATAGCAGCAACAGTTAAACCTAATGATAATTTTTTCATTTTCATATTTTCTAACCCTCCTTATGTTTAAAAACAATCACGTGATTATTATACTCCATTTTTTGAATGATTGCAAGGCTTTCAACCCTATAACCATGTTCTCTTAATTTTTTTCCACCATCTTGGAATTCTTTTTCTATAGCAACTCCAATACCGACCACATTAGCTTTTGCATATTTAATAATACTAATTAATGCCTCACATGCACTTCCATTAGCCAGGAAGTCATCAATAATTAATATATTTTCATCTTCTCTAATAAATCCTTTTTGAACTGAAATAGTGAAGTCTTTATCTTTAGTATTTGAAAAAACTGATGCTGTAAAATAATCATTATTTGTAGAATCACCCTTTTTAGCAACTACTAATTCACATTTAAATTTTAGTGCTACTAATAATGCAAGTGCAATACCTGATGATTCAATAGTCGCAACCTTATCGACCTTTGTATCTTTAAAAAGCTTATACCATTCATCAGCCATTTTCTCGACTAACTCTGGATCTACTTTTTCATTTAAAAATGCGTTAACCTTTAAGACATCTCCTGGTAAGATTGTTCCTTTTTCAATAATTGCATCTTCTAATAATTTCATTTCTTTTTCCCCTCTCCTTTTTGTTGATTTAAATAGTGGAAAAAGCGATATAAAAATATCGCCTCTCTTTTATTGTCTTGGTATATTCTCAATAAAATCTCTTAATGAGCCATCAATAAAGTTTTCTTTCTTAGTGAAAAGAATAGTATTTTCATTGATTCTCATTACTTTTCCATCAACCATCATAGTTGCTCCAGTAAAGAATGCAATGTACTTATTAGTTGTATATTCATCAACCTTTTCATAATTGACAATTACTGGGGCACCATCCCTGATTTTTAATATTAATTCAAGTGCATAATTATCGTCATCAGAAGTAAACTGAGCGAAAATAATACGGTCACTTGCCTTACCAACAGGCTCATTTAGTTCTAAATCTTCATCAGTTTTTTTCTTAAAAAACATAATTATTCACCCTTTCTAACATATGGTAATACTTTTGCTTTCATACCATTTCTAACCATAATCAATGTTGTTTGTGAATATCCTTCAAGGATTTCCATTCTCTGTGGAGGACATGCGATGATTACTTGAAGTGGCATAGATGAAATAAATGACATCATGGCTCTCATACGGTTACCATCCATCTTATCGAATACCTCATCGAACATAACGATACCGATAGGATCTCCACCAGCAAATCCAGTCTTAGTGTAAACTCTAACGAATGAAGCAATGATTGCAACATAGAATGGAACCTGAGTTTCACCTCCTGATTTCTCCTTAAATACTTTAGAATATGTCATTGTTTCACCATCTACGTTAGTGATACGAATATCATAATCCATGTATGTACGGTAATCAGTAAATTTATTTAAGGCACCATTACTATTTAATTCATCTTGAGTTAAGCTATCAAATAATAATCTAATTTGTTCATCATATTTAGTTTGGAATTCATATGTGAATAAACCTTGATTAACATCTGCTAAATCTGATGTAACCATGTCGTAGAATGAAGCATATTCTTCACTTCTAGGGAATATGAATTCGTATCTATCATTACCGAATTTAATTGATGATAATGTTTCATTAATCTTAGAGATTTCTTGTTCAGCTGTTAAGATATTATTTCTTAATTTAGCAATGAAGTCTTCCTTGAATACAACTTCTGCAGATTCTCTAGCTTCTCTTACCTTCTTTTCGTAAGAAATTAATTCACTCTTTTCAAGCTTATTTAATTCAGCTTCGAATTTGCTCATTTCATCAATACCAGTTGATAATGTTGAACTATATTTATTAATATAAGCAAATTGCTTAGTGATTAGATTATCATGTAATGTCTTATATGAAGTTTCTTGAGATTGGTATGTCTCTTGATAGCTTGCTAGAGCTTGCTTGAAGCTTTGGCCAGATATAATTTGCTTATATTCTTCCTTAGCCTTTTCAACTAATACAGCATTGTCACCTGCAAGCATTCTTAGATTTTCATTTAATTCTTCTAATTCCTTTTGCTTATCGAAGATATTTTGATTTAAGTTTTCTATTCTTGTATTGATAGAACCAATTTGCATGAATAAGTCTTTCTTCTTTTCTTCGTTAGACTTAATTGTTAATTGAACTCTTTCATAATCATCTTCTAATTCAGAAGGTGTAGCATTCTTTTGACGCTTAGCTTGTTGAGTTAAGTCAATTAATGCTGCCTTTTCTTTTTCAAGCATCAATGCCTTATCTAAGTCTTCAATTAATGGTCTAATATCAATTTGATTTAATAATGCAGTTTCTCTTTCTAATGCATCTGACTTATCCTTGTATGTGATATATTCAGATTTAGCTTCTTCAGCTCTCTTAATTAAATCTTGTTGAGATCTTGCTGCTGCATTCTTACCAATGAATGGCTTTTCAATATTTGGATTAAGGTTAGAAACCATATATCCTCTATAAATTAAACCATCTGATGTAATTGATGATGAATATTTTTCTAGGTCTAATTCATTATCAACCATGATTACACTACCACATGTATAGTTTACATATGCTCTAGCATCTGTATTCTCACATTCAATGATAGATGCTAATGAATTCTTTTCAAATGTATTGAACTTAGAAATTTGCTTAGTATTTACAAGACCGATACCATATAGACGATATCTATCTTTGATTCTTGCAAAGATTTGTAATGCTTGATCATAATATCTAGGCTCTACAATTAAGTTAAATCTTCTATTACCTAAAAACATTTCTATAACATCAGCCCATTTTTGGTCTGTGATTTCACAAAGCTCACAGAAAATATGAACATTAATATCATAATTGTAAATTCTCTTTAAGCTTTCTTCTAATTCTTGCTTTAAGGCAACAAGATTTGGATTGTAGTTTCTCTTATTTTGACTAGCATTTCTTTGTAATACAGAAATTTCATTAATCTTAACAATGATTTCTTTTGTCTTAGTTTGAATTTGACCTAATTGTTGGTTCTTTGAATCTCTAATATCACTAATTCTATTATAGAAATCAGTTAATCTAATTTTTGCATCTTGAACTGCTGTTTGATTAATTAATGATAAGTTAATATTTGAAGCTTCATTATAAATCTTTTCATTAGATAATCTCTTTAAATCATTGATGATATCTTTGAATTCAGCACTTCTTTTTAAGAATGCTTGTTGATTAGCTTCTAATGAAGAAATATTATTTTGAGTCTTAATAATTTCTTTAGAAATATATTCTTCAGCTTTAAATTTATCATTTGATTGTAATAAATTATATAATTCACGAGCTCTTTCTTGAAGTGATGTATTCTCCTGATCTAATTCAAGTAATTCTTTTTGTTTATTTAGCTTATATTGAGATTCTCTTTCGATTTGCTTCTTGCAATCAGCAATATTGTTCTTTACTGATTCAACATCGAATAAATGCATTAAATATTCAATATATGCTTTATTTTCTTGAATCTTTAAGATTTCTTGATATACTACATCAATTTCTCTTAAATCAGCAATCTTAGCTTGGATTTGTTTTAGAGTTATTTCTAATTCCTTATAAGCTCTGATTGAATCTTGAATTGCAGATACATCAATCTTCTTTTCTTCTAGAATATTTTGATATATGAATTCCTTAACATCAGCAATAGGCTTGAAGGCAAGTGCCTTTGGAATTAATCTATAGAAATCTTCATTGATTGAACCAAATGCGTTTCTAAATCCACGCTTTGCTTCTTTCTTTGTTAAATAATATTCAAATAATGGGTTGTTCTTTCTAAAATCAACAGTACCATAAATCTTTTTCTCTGCAGAAATGAACATTGAATCAGAAATAGGCTCGCTTGATCTATAGAAAATAGTCTTAACTGGAGTTAAATCACCGAATGCATCAATTACAGCGCCTACAGTGAAGTTACTATCAGTCTTTTCATCATGGAATTCAAGTGCGATATGACCAGAAACATCACCATTACGTAAATATTCCTTATCATCCATACCTAATTTACATTTTACATAACCCTTTAAATCTCTTTTACCTTTTTCGTTAGCTGCAAGGTTGAATTGTGTATCACCTGCAGTCAATACGAATGTGATGGCATCCATTATTGTTGATTTACCTGAGGCATTAGGTCCAGTTAATAATGTGTTACCATTAATTACAATTGTTTCATTTGAAAGGTAATGCCAGTTAATTAATCTGATCTTAACTAATTTCTTCATTATTCAGCTGCCTCCTCTTGATTAATCTTGTTAATAGTATTGAATACCTCTGTGATATCCTCTGATTTAATAGCCATCAAGATTGTAGGTAAGATTACTACCTTGCAAGCTGATGAAGTTAAATCGCCTGTAACCTCAATTAGATTATATCTTCTAAATAATCTTAATGAAGAAATTAAGTCAGTCTTATTTAATTTTTTCTTAATTTCTAGGTAATCATATTTTTCATGAATATCTGAAACAGAACATACAATGTTTTCATTTAAAGATGTATCTTTCATCTTCTCATGATATAAAAGTCTTAAAATTAATAATACTAATGATTCATCTCTTTTAAGCTTTAAAGTTGTTTGAGCATTAGCTCCTGATAGCATTACGCTTCCTGTAGGCATATCTAATGCTATTTCATATCCTAAAATCTTAAAGAACTCATCAAAGATTTGTTTGTAGCTCATTAAGAAATAATATGCTTCATTATTATCTTTCTTATCACGGCATAAGAATGTTGATAGCAAAAGCTTATTTGCAGTGTCTTTAAATTGCTCTTGCTGAGTTGTTGTCATTTTTTCAAGTGCATCTAACATTTTCTCTCTCCTATTTATCTAACCTTTTTATCTGTTATTATAAATTTACGAATTGCATATGTTTTTGTTTCCAAAACATCATCTTTGATTTCGATTGTATAATTTCTTTCAACTGCATATATTACACAATATACAGCCATTAAGAATTCTTGATCAGTACAATTCTCATTAATTACTGTGCTAGCATCGAATACCCCATTAACCATGTTAGCTTGTAAGAATTTTGAAATTGCTGTTTCATCATATCTTACTCTGAATTGTTGCATGAATGTCTCATCAAGCTCGAAACCGTCTATACCTAAATCATCTAGGGTTTGATTATAATCTCTACTATATTTACCACGAGGCTGATAAATAGATTTTTCTTGGTCATATACTCTTAGGTTAGGTAGCTTATATAAGCTTTCAACTAATCTAATAGACTTATCAATCTTACCATTCTTGTTTTGATCTTTTACATTCTTTAGGATTGCATTTAATTTACCAACTACGTTGTCATCTTCTGATAATAAGAATTTGATTTTACCAATTGTTGAATTGATATAATTTCTATTCTTGTTATCAATTTCAGTAATGAAATCCTCTAATGCATTGAACGCATCAATAACCTCATCAATATTCTTTATTGTTTTTGCAATTGCATCATCAGGAGTTTTACATACTGCTAAATAATTATTCGAAATTGATTTAACAATTGTTTCATCCTCTTGGAACTCTTCAAGTCTAGTAATGATATCAAGTCTATATCTATCAATATTATCTGTAACCTTTAATCTTACATAGCTCTTATCATAAATATCATTCTTATAAGCAATCAATCTTTCCATTAGATTCTTGATTTCAGTATTATCAACTACAGATTGAATATATTCTTTCATTCTGGCATCTAATCTTCTGATTGCTCTAATTAATTGTCTAGTATCGTTATATACTAAGCTAAATGTTAAAGAATAATCAATATTATCTTTTTGACTTAATAAAGAATAGATATTATAAATGTATCCTTGGTATTCATTTGGATTAACATAATCAGCAGGAAGCTCTTCATCTCCAAATTCAACCTGTGGATAAGCATTTAAGATTGCTTCACATATCGTTATTGCTACATCCGAGAAATTAAGTATCTCAATGTAGTCGTTAGTAACATCAACGTATATCCAGCCACATTCTTCCATTCTTCTTAAAATATAATTTGCAAGCTCACGTTTGCTTTGTGGATTAGACTCTTCATCCTCTTCATTTTCTGTCTCATAAAGATAGCTTGAATTAGTATCTAGAAAATAAATTAAATCATCAACAACTATTTTCTTGTCGATTCCAAGTATTGAACCAGTTTCGTATACTTTAAAAACCTGTAAAATACTTGCTAGATAAATTCTCCTATTTTTTGATGATAATAAAGAG
Source organism: Acholeplasmatales bacterium (assembly GCA_017441525.1). Lineage (GTDB taxonomy): Bacteria > Bacillota_I > Bacilli_A > Acholeplasmatales > Anaeroplasmataceae > Anaeroplasma. The sequence goes on from JAFRXJ010000027.1 coordinate 67,378, forward strand.
AAAAAATTATCTGGGACCATATCGAAAAAATCCATTTTTTAAATCTCCCTTTTTTTTATATTAAAATATACATTTTAATTTTATCAAAAATCGCTTTCATAATCAATGCAAAAACCCCATTTTTTTCTAAAAAATTCAATGTTTTTTACAAAAAAAATGAGGTGTCTTTTTCCACCTCAATTTTTTACCTTTTAAACGTTAAATTTGAATAATAAAATATCGCCGTCTTGGACTAAATAATCTTTACCTTCTTGTCTTACAAGACCAGCCTCTTTTGCCTTAAGTGCACTACCACATTTAATTAAATCATCATAGGCAGTTGTCTCTGCACGAATGAAGCCTCTTTGGAAATCTGTATGAATGATTCCAGCACATTCAGGTGCAAGCATACCCTTCTTAAAAGTCCATGCACGACACTCATCAGGACCTACTGTAAAATATGTTGCAAGACCTAATAAGTCATATGTTTCTTTAACAAGCTTATTTAAGCCTGGTTCAGATACTCCATAGTCAGCTAAGAACTCTTTTTTAGAAGCATCATCTAATTCAGATATTTCCGCTTCTATTTGAGCTGATATAGCAATACACTTAGCATTGTTTTCTTTTGCATACTTAACTAGTGCTTGATAATTCGCATCTTCTGATTGATCAGCAATATAATCTTCTTTTACATTAGCAACAATCATAAATGGCTTTGAAGTTAAAAAACCATAATTTTTGATGTATTGTAATTCTTCTTTAGAGAACTCTAATGCTCTAATAGGCTTTTCTGATTCTAATTGTTTTTGAAGCTTTAATAATAGGGCATACTCAAAAGGAGCATCATCCATTTTAGATTGTGCTTTCTTTTGAAGCTTTTGAGCTCTATTAGTTACTTGTTCTAGGTCTGCTAATATTAATTCAAGATTAATAATTTCAGCATCTCTTACTGGATCTACCTTACCTTCAACGTGAGTTACATTAGAATCTTCAAAGCATCTTACTACTTCTAGGATAGCATCGCAGTTTCTAATGTTTCCTAAAAACTGATTACCTAGTCCTTCACCCTTTGAGGCGCCTTTTACTAAACCAGCAATATCAGTGAATTCACATACAGCTGGTATAGTTTTCTTAGGTTTATACATATCTGATAAAACCCATAATCTTTCATCTGGAACCTCAACCATACCTACATTTGGTTCAATTGTAGCGAATGGATAATTCGCAGCTAAGGCACCAGCCTTTGTTATTGCGTTAAATAATGTTGATTTACCTACATTAGGTAGACCAACTATACCTGCAGTTAAAGCCATAATTTTACTACTCCTTAATTACTTTAAATATAATTCGTTATATGCATCAATTGATTCTTGAATAACAGCCTTTGCTTCTGTTACACCAAATACATCTGTTACAACTGTCTTCTTTCCTTCTAGTTCCTTATAAACTGTAAAGAAATGTCTTATTTCGTCAAATAAATGCTCTGGAAGCTCAGATATATCATTATAGATATTCATTGATGGATCATTGATACATACAGCAATAATCTTTTCATCAACAGCTTCATCATCAATCATCTTTACAACACCAATTGGTTTACATCTAACTAATACTAGTGGATCAAATGCTTCATAGCATAATACTAAAACATCCAGTGGGTCTTTATCATCGCTATATGTTCTAGGAATAAATCCATAATTAGCTGGATAGTGTGTAGATGTATATAAAATTCTATCTAGAATAATTAATCCGGTTTCTTTATCTAATTCATATTTCTTCTTGCTGCCCTTTGGAATTTCGATACAGGCAACAAACTCATCTTGACTTATACGATCGTTATCGATATCATGCCAAATATTCATAATATCATTCCTTTCATTTTTAAGTTATCTAACAAAAGATATAATACCATATTTCTTTATTTAATTCAAATAAAGAAAATAAAAGAGGCTGTAAACTAAACATTTACAGCCATTTTCATTATTTTATTAAATTTACAATGCCCATTACTTCGCCCTTAAGCGCTTCTAATTTAGCCTTGGCTTCAGCATCTGATTTACCAACTACACCATAATATACTTTTAATTTTGGTTCTGTTCCAGATGGACGTAATACGAACCACATATTATCATTTAGATAATATTTAATTACATTAGATGTAGGTAATAAGATTTTAGTCTTCTTATCATCATTTGTATAATCAGTATGAACTGATAATTTAACATCATCCTTAGCTAAAATCTTGAATCCCTTTAATGCTATATCAGTAGTTCTAAAATAATCCATGATTCTTGCAATCTTAGCCTTTCCTTCAAGTCCAGCTAAACCGATATTAGTAATACCTTCTAAATAATATCCATATTCTTCATAGATAGCATTTAGGGCATCAACTAAATCCATACCCTTCTCACGATAGTATGCAGCAGTTTCACAAAGCATCAAAATAGCTTGAATAGAATCTTTATCTCTTACACAATCAGATACTAGGCAGCCATATGACTCTTCAAATCCGAATACATATGTTCCTCTACCTGTTTCTTCCATTTCACGAGCCTTCTCGCCAATGAACTTAAATCCAGTTAAAGTAATTTCAACCTTTAGACCATATTTTTCTGCGATAGCAATTGGTAATGTAGATGATACATTTGTAGTAAACATATAACCATCCTTAGGTAATGTACCTAATTCTTTTCTTGTCTTACAAATATAATCAAATACTAATGCTGCAGTTTGGTTTCCTGTGAATAATACATATTCGCCATTATGCTCAACTGCGATACCTAATCTATCTGCATCTGGGTCAGTTGCTAAAACAATCTTAGCACCGATTTTCTTTGCAAGCTCAATTGCTTCATCATATGCTTCCTTATTTTCAGGGTTCGAAGTTTTAACACCTGAGAAATCAGGATCACATGTCATTTGACATGCTAGTGGTACAACATCATAGCCTACAGATTGTAATACTTGTGGTGCGAATACCTGTCCTGTACCATGAAGTGGTGTATAAACTAATTTGAAGTCCTTCTTTAAATTTGGACGTAAAATAATCTTTTTAACATCAGCGATATATTTCTCATCGACATCCTTACCGATATATTGAATAAGGTCGTGATTTTTAGATGTGTCAATTGTGAAATAATCATCAATCTTTTCGATTTCAGCAATAACCTTATCAGCAGCTGCAGGAACTAATTGGCATCCTGTTTCATCATAAATCTTATATCCATTGTACTCCTTTGGATTATGTGATGCAGTGATCATAATACCACCAATACACTTGAAATATCTTACTGCGTAAGATAATTCTGGTGTAGGTCTTAATGCTTCAAATAGGTAAACCTTAAATCCTAATGTAGCTAAAACCTCGGCACTCTTTCTAGCAAATTCAACTGATTGATGTCTATTATCATGACTGATTGCAACACCCTTTTTTGCTGCATCTGGTGCTTGCTTTAATAGATATCTACCAAATCCTAGTGTAGCTTTCTCTACGATATATATATTCATTCTATTAGTACCAGCACCTAGAATACCTCTTAAGCCTCCTGTACCAAACTCTAAATCATCTGTAAAAGCTTCCTTTAATTGGTTATCATCCATTTGATCTAATTCTTTTTTAAGATTAGCATCTAAGCCCTTAAAATTTTTCCAAGCTTGTGCTTTTTCTAAATATCCCATTTTATCAACGCTCCTTTTTATTTATTATATAATAAAAAATCCCAATAAGCAAACGCCTATCGGGATAATTTTATCTTTTCTTTAGTTCTTCAAAGACATCATTCCAAGAAATATCTTTAACACCCATTTCAACTGATAAATGAAAAATTAAATCAGCAATTTCACCAACAATTTCTTGTTTCTTACCATCTTTAAAAGCAATGATTGTCTCAGTTGCTTCCTCTCCTACCTTCTTAAGGATTTTGTTTTCACCCTTTTCGATTAGATAGTTAGTATATGAACCAGCAACTGGGTTTTGAATTCTATCTTGGATTGTAGCCTCTAAATTGAATAATTCAATATCAGATTTTTCAATTTTAGTTCTATTTACTACAACATCAATATCTTCATCTAAATCTCTATAGAAACATGTAGCATGACCAGTATGACAAGAAATTCCACCCACTTGTTCAATTTGGAATAATAATGCATCTCCATCACAATCGATAGATAAGCCCTTCATATGTTGAAAATAGCCTGAAGTTTCGCCCTTTCTCCAAAGTTCATTTCTACTTCTAGAGAAATAATACATTTCTTTAGTCTCTAATGTTTTTTCTAAAGCTTCCTTATTCATATATGCAACCATTCTAATTTTTTTAGCATGGTAATCTTGCATAACACAAACAACTAGGCCTTTTTCATCAAATTTAACTGCTTCTAGAATTTCTTTTTTTGTCATAGTCTAACATCTACCTTTCTATCTTTTAGGTATTTCTTTAAATCCTTAATTTCTAATTCCTTATAATGGAATAAACTTGCGGCAAGACCTGCATCTGCATGACCTTCTGTAAATACATCATAGAAGTCTTGCATAGAACCTGCACCACCAGAGGCAATAACTGGAATAGATACGGCATCAGCAACTAATCTTGTAAGCTTCAATTCAAAGCCCTTCTTAGTTCCATCAGCATCCATACTTGTTAATAATATTTCACCAGCACCCAAAGATTCTACCTTCTTAGCCCACTCAACTGCGTCTAAGCCTGTTGCCTCTCTTCCGCCTTTTATATATACTTCATAGAATTTACCATTCCATTTAGCATCAATGGCTACAACGATGCATTGGTTACCATATTTTTTACTAGCTTCAGCTATTAAATTAGGATTTTTTACAGCTGTAGAATTAATTGAAACCTTATCAGCACCTGCTTGTAAAATTTCATGTATATCATTTAAATTTCTAATGCCACCACCAACAGTTAAAGGTATGAATACCTTTTTTGCAGCATTTTTAATAACATCAATTAATATTCCTCTCTTTTCATATGATGCCGTAATATCTAAAAATACTACCTCATCAGCTCCAAGTTTAGAATATAGGGCTGCAGTTTCAGTTGGATCTCCAGCATCTACTAAATTTAAGAAATTAATTCCTTTAACAACTCTTCCTTCCTTTAAATCAAGGCAAGGAACTATTCTTTTATTTAACATATGCTAATCCTCATATTTTAAAATTGCTTCTTTTAAATCAATTTGGTTATCATATAATGATTTACCTAAAATAATACCAAAACAGCCAATTTCTTTAGCATTTTTAATATCATTCATTGATTTAGCACCACCAGAGGCAACGATATCTAAATTAGTGTTATCAACCATCATCTTAGTTTGATTAACATTAATTCCCTCTAATGTGCCATCCTTAGCTATATCAGTAAAAATAATTGTTTTAACACCAATTTCTTCTAGTTTTTTAGCAAATTCAATTGCGTCAATATCAGTTGTGTTTAACCAACCATGAGTTGCAACCTTCATATTTTTACAATCGATTCCAACAACTATTTTTGAAGATCCATATTTATTTATTGCTTCTTTAACAAAATCTAAATTAAGTGCACTAGAACCTAAAATTACTCTTTTAACGCCAATATTTAATAGGACATCAATTTGATCTATGGTTCTAATTCCTCCACCAAGTTCAACATCGATTTTAGCTATATCAATAATATTTTTAAGAGCCTCTAGGTTCTTAAAATTACCTGCTTTAGCACCATCAAGGTCTACTACATGTAAAAAAGTTGCACCCATCTTTTTAAATTTTTTAGCCTGAGTTACAGGATCTCCATATTGAGTTACTTGATTATAATCGCCCTTATATAATCTAACAGCCATTCCATCATGCAAATCTATTGCTGGATATAATTTCATTATAAATCACCAAAATTTCTTAAAATTTGTAAGCCAACTTCACCTGATTTTTCAGGGTGGAATTGACATGCATATACATTATCTTTTCTTACTGCACTACCATATCTAACACCAGCATATTTAGTATATGCAATAACATTTTCATCATTACCTGTTAAATGATATGAATGTACGAAATATACATCCTTACCATCTAAACCTTTTAATAAAGGATTATCAGCCACTACCTCTATTTGGTTCCAGCCCATTTGAGGAATCTTATAAGAATTATCCTTTGAATCCTCAAATTTTATAATTTCACCCTTCATAATACCAAGTCCCTTATGTCTTCCAAATTCATTTGAATATTCAAATAACATTTGCATACCAACACAAATACCTAACACAGGCTTTCCAGATTTTATAAATTCATTTAAAACCTCTTCAAAGCCTCTTTCTCTAAATGTGTTAATCGCATCAGCAAATGCGCCAACACCAGGTAAAATAACCTTATCAGCCTTTAAAATGACATCCTTATCACTAGTTATAATATTTTCTAATCCTAAATAATCAAGTGCGTTTTTAACACTACCTAGATTTCCAATACCATAATCAATTACAGCTATCATTAAATCACACCCTTAGTTGTAAGGCTTCCTTTAATATCCTTATTAATCTTAACGGCATCTCTAATACATTTTGCTAATGCCTTAAACATTGCTTCTATAATGTGGTGAGCATTATTTCCTCTTAAAATTACGAAATGTAAATTCATTAATGCATTATCTGCAAATGATCTAAAGAATTCATCTGTAGTTTCAGTTTCAAAATCACCGCATTTTAAAGTATCAAAATGTGTATTAGATTCATAATATGATCTACCACATAAATCAATAGCACACATAACTAAAGCATCGTCCATAGCCATAGTAAATGATGCATATCTATTAATACCAGCTTTATCACCTAATGCTTCATTAAATGCTTTACCTAAAACTATACCAGTGTCTTCTACTGAATGATGAGTATCTACATTAATATCGCCATCGCAAATGACATTTAAATCCATTCCTGAGTGCTTAGCTAATGTATTTAGCATATGATCGAAAAAGCCAATTTTAGTATCAATTTTAGCATCACCTGCACCATCAAGATTTAATGATACAGATATTTTTGTTTCTTTTGTTTCTCTTTTAATAGAACTAGATCTCATTTTTCAATACCTCCAATAGCCTTTCATTTTCATATGGTGAGCCTACAGTTATTCTATAAACTCCAGATTTAAAATTTCTTATATAAATCTTTTCTTTTAATAATGCTTCATTATATTTATCATCCATTAAAACATAAATAAAATTAGCTTCTGATTTAAATACATTAAAACCCATCTTAGATAAAGCATTATATAGCTTTTCTCTTTCGTTGACAATCATCTTAATTTGACCTTTGTATAAATCAAAATTATTAATTGCAATTTCAGCTATAATTTGAGAGATTGTTGTTACACTATATGGTGCTTTAATTGCATCAATCATATCGATGTTTTCTTTCTTAGAGATTGCGTAACCAACTCTAATTGAAGGTAAGGCCATAGCCTTACTGAATGTTCTATATACAATAACATTATCATATTCTAATGCGATTGTTGAATAATCCTTAGATGCAAAATCAATATATGCTAAATCTAAGGCAATCAATGCATCAGTTGATTCAATAATTCTTCTTACTTCAGCTTCAGTAAAATATTGACCTGTTGGGTTATTTGGTGAACAAATAATTACAAGCATAGGATTATTTTCCTTAATTGTTTTAATCATATCATCTACATTAAATAGATTATTTTCATCACCAAGTACAGGAATATATGTAGCTCCTACTAGTTCAGCAAATACCTTATACATTGAAAATGATGGTGTAAAACCAACAACTTTATCACCAACTTCAAGTGTCGCTCTAAATGTAATATCTAATAATTCATCAGAGCCTACACCACAAGATACATTTTCAGGCTTAATATTAAACTTTTTAGCAATTGCTTTATTTAATTTAACCTCGTCCATATCTGGATAACGATTAAATTCAACATTTGTGATTTTATCTTTGATTTCCTTTAAAACCTTATCTGGTGGTAAGATTGGAGATTCATTAGCATTTAAAATAATACCATCTTCAATTAATTTTGAATGATATGGCACCATACCTTCAAAGCTTTTCTTCATGTATTTCATAACCTTACTCCTTTCTTACTCTTGCAGCTATGGCATGCATAGTAAGTCCTTCTAGCTTAGCAAATTTATCTACATCATCAACAAGTGACATTGCAGCATCCTTTGTTAGCATTTGAAGTGAAGTTTTCTTTACGAAATCATCAACACCAAGTGGTGAGAAAAATCTAGCAGTTGCTACAGTTGGTAAGACATGGTTAGGTCCTGACATATAATCACCGAAGCTTTCAGCACTATAGTGACCCATAAATATAGCTCCTGCATTATTGATTGAATCAATATAAATCTCAGGATTATCAACAGCAAGCTCTAAATGCTCAGGTGCTACCCTATTAGCATATTCAATAGCTTCTTTCATATCTGATACTACAATAATCTTTGAGAAATTTGTTAAGCTCTTTTCTAAGATAGCCTTTCTTTCAGCATTATTGTAATAATTAATTAATTCTTCTCTAACCTTTTTTGCCTTCTCTTCATCTGTTATAAATAAAGTTGAAGATGCTATTTCATCATGTTCTGCTTGAGCAAGTAAATCTGCGGCAACAAATTTAGGATTGCAGCTAGAATCAGCAATTACACAAACCTCAGATGGTCCTGCAATTGAATCAATTCCAACAAGTCCATATACCTCTCTTTTAGCTAATGCTACAAAGATATTACCTGGACCAACAATCTTATCAACCTTTTCAATTGACTTAGTACCAAATGCTAAAGCTGCAATAGCTTGTGCTCCACCGACTTGATATACATGGTCAACCTCTGCAACATATGCAGCAGCTAATACTAATTTATTAATATTTCCTTGAGGTGCTGGTGTAACCATATTAATTAACTTACAGCCTGCAACCTTGGCAGGAATAATATTCATTAATACTGAAGATGGATATGATGCCTTTCCTCCTGGTACATATACTCCTACCTTTTCGATTGGAGTAACCTTCATACCTAAAGATGCACCGATAGAATCTTCATACATCCAGCTATCTCTTTTTTGATGCATATGATAAGAATAAATTCTTTCTTTAGCTCTCATTAATACATTCTTTGTATTTTCATCTAAAGAATCAAATGCATTCTTTAAAACTTCTTTTTTAATTTCAATATTCTTTATATCAAAATTAGGATTATCAAATTTCTTAGTGTATTCTTCTAATGCAGTGTCACCATTCTTTTCAATATCAGCAACAATCTTTTTAACAGTGTCACTAAAATTTCCACTATTAACAGCTCCACGCTTCTTTAATACTTTAAAAAATTCTTCAATATCCTTTTTCTCTTTTATTATTTCAATCATAATTACTTCTCCTTAACAATAGACTCAAAACCCTTTATGATTTGAGAGATTTCATCATATTTAGTCTTAAGTGAAGCATTATTTACAATTAATCTAGCAGATAATTCAGTAATTGTATGAACAGGTGCTAAACCATTTTCTTTTAATGTTCTTCCACTTTCAACTATATCAACAATTACGTCAGATAAACCAACGATAGGTCCCAATTCAACAGAACCATTTAACTTAATTATTGTACAGTTTTGATGGACTGAATCAAAATAGCTTTTAGCAATATTAGGATATTTAGTAGCAACTCTTAAATTAGATTTATATTTATAAGAATCACCATCAGATTCTTTTGCACAAACACACATTCTACATTTACCAAAGCCTAAATCTAATACCTCAGTTATATCTCTGTTTTCTTCTAAGATAGTATCTTTTCCAACAACACCGATATCAGCAACACCATTATCAACAAATGTTGGAACATCAGATGGCTTCGCAAGGAAGAATGTATAATTACCTGTAGTTAATATTAATCTTCTATCTTCATCATCGATAGTTAAATCACATAAATTTAATTCCTTTAGCATTTTTAAAATCTTATCTGCTAAACGACCCTTTGAAAGTGCAAATGTTAACATTATTCCACCTCCACAAATTCAAATTTATTATTCTTATACCAAATAATCTTTGTATAGCCATGAAGCTTTGCGTATTTTTTAGCATCATCTAGTTTTTCTAAATGTGAATCACCAACTATAATGCCTTCTTCTCTAATCTTTTCATTATTCTTCATTGCATAAACAAATGATTCCTTATCAGATAATGATAAATATTTTTCAGAATTAAGATCAATTAGATTATTTTGTAAGACATAATCAGTTAAAGTATCTAAGTCAATACCAAAACCAATATCTGGTAAATCCTTACCGAATTCTTTAATGATTGAATCACATCTACCACCAGATATTACATTCTTCTTCATATTATCAACATATACTTGGAATATTACACCTGTATAATATCCTGCATATTGGTAAATAGAAAAATCAAATAATATTTCTGATACATCTAGTTCCTTTAACATTGTATATAAATTTTTTAAATACTTTAATTCTGATACACAACTATAATTTTTTAGATCATCCATCAATGATTCTAAATATCTTAATCTTCCACCTCTTTGCATTAAATCAATAATGAAATCAGCTTTTTTAGAATCAAGGTTCTTATTTAGTATTTCTCTTAATGTAACATAATCTTTATTTTCAATAGTTAGGGTAATTTGATTTTTAATTTCGTTAGATACCTTAAAGTCATCTAATAATAAATTTAAAAATCTTGAAGATCCTAAATGGATTGTAAATGAATCAACATTTGAAGCCTTTAAAGCCTTATAAGCTAAATAGATAGCTTCACAATCACAATATTCATTACTCTTACCAATTAATTCAACACCAGCTTGTAAGAATTGGTGGTTCTTACCTTGATATTGTCTTGGGTATCTAAATGTATCTGCAGAATATGAATATCTTGTAGTGCCAAAATTGGCATCTGAAGTTGTTGCTACAAATCTTGCAATTGATTTAGTCATATCATTGCAAAGTGATAATACTTCACCTTGACGATTAATTAGATTGTATAAATCAGGCTTTTGAAAACCTTTGTCAGAATATAAGTCAATATATTCTACTGTTGGAGTTTTAATATGAATATATCCATAGTGGTTAAAACAATTTAAAACCCTATTTTCTAATTCTTTTTTAATTAATATTTCCATTCCATATGTGTCTTTAAAACCCTCAGGAACATGAAGCTTATAATTTTTCATATTATACCTCCTAAATTTTTTAAAAAATATTTACTAAATTATACTACATTTTTTCATAAAATTCCATACATTAACTTATAAGTTAATAATATGTATAAAAATAAAACGCTTACATACCAAAAATAAATAAAATAATCAATTTTTATATGTTTATGATATAATCAATATTAGGTGGTGATAAGGTGAAAAGAAAGCTGTTTTTAATAATTACATCTTTAATATTGTTGTTTACTATTTCATCTTGTTCATCAAGAAATTCAAGTAAACAGATAAACGATAATCCATCATCAAAATATATAAAATATGATACTGACGATTATTCAGTGCCTGATCCAATAAATCACTCAGATATTGAAGTGACATTTGATTGTAATAATGGTTTTAAATATTTATCACATTTAAGCTCTGATAAAAAAGTATTAAAGCCTTCTAAAGAACCTACAAAAGTTGCTTCTACATTTGAAGGCTGGTATAGTGATGAAGCACTAACTAAAAAATTTAATTTCACATCTACTTATTCTCAAGCTGTTACAGTATATGCTAAATATGAAACTAATTTTGAAGAATTAAGTAATTTATTATATGAACAAACTATTTTATCAAATATTAAAGTTGTTTCAACATTCTCAAATGATATGTCTTATTCTTCTAAAACTGAAGTTATAGGTAGTGGAGTAATTATAAGTGCATCACAAACTGGATATTATGCCCTAACTAATTATCATGTAATTTGTAATGATAAGCATACTACATTTGAAAAATATGAAATATATGATTGTTACAATAACAAATATATAGTTTCAGACCCAGAAAAAGATATTTATTCAGATATAAATTATGATTTAGCAATCATAAAATTTAATAGAATTGATGCTTACGGAGAAACTGTAAAGGAATTATTAAATGATATTTCATTTTCTAATTTTATGCCAAAAGAAAATGATACAGTTATCGCAATAGGTAATCCTCATAAGATAATGAATTCTATATCTTATGGTAAATATTTAGGAAATATTAAATACACTACTACTGATGATTTAAAAGATAAATCAAATATTAATTTTAATGTCATGACACATTCTGCCAAGATTGAAACAGGTTCTTCTGGTGGTATGGTTGTTGATTCAAACTTAAGATTAGTTGGTATTAATTTTGCATGTAAATTATCAAATGATAAATTTGAATATTCACTTTCAATACCACTAGAAAAAGTAATTGAATTTATATTAGATTATGAAAAGAAGGATTAATCCTTCTTTTTTATTAACAAAAAAGGCTGATTTTCTCAGCCTTAATTTTATTTATAGAAATGTAGTCCTTCAAAGGCATTATTCTTCTTTGCCTTTTTAATAAATGAATCTATTTTCTTATTATAATTAGTTGAAGTTGCAATAATTTTATGAGTTGATTTTGAATTACCCTTTTCAGTGTATTTCTTACCTATATAAGCATCAGTTATAAGCTTATTAGAGTTTAATGTTTCAATATATTCTTTAGTCCACTCAAATTCAATATTTGTCTTGCTTACTCCTTCTTCTGAAAAATATGAATAAGTAAATCCATCAAAATCAGTATCATAGCTAATCCAGATTTCTCTTTGAATATAAGAACCCTTATATTCATTATCAATTATATCATGAAGATCTTCATCTTCAGTTTTAGTAGATTCTGTTCTAGCCTTCTTCTCATAATAATAATTAAATAAATCATAAGTTAGATGGGTCTTGGTTTTAAGAATTATTTCTTTATCTGTTAATTCAAAGCTCGTTTCATAAAAATCCTTATATTCATCTTCATAAAAATCACTCAAATATAGAGAATAGTTATTTGGTTGATATGACTCTACAGGAAGATAGTTAGAATAATTATAACTATATTTCTTATCTCCCTTATATGCCACATAATTTTTATATAAATCTGAATAATCAGGTGGTGTTACGGTAATAGAATCATTTAAATATGTGTATTCTTCATCGTTTACTTTTTCTTTATTATTCATATGATTTTCATTATATGTATATGTTACAGAATTCTTAACATAATTTCCACCATCAATAGAATATTTATTATCTTTAAACTTCATATAACCAGCAACTATATCTTTAGAATTTTCTTTTGTTGCTTCCTTATATTTATCATATGATACTTTAATTGAAGTCTTTTTACCTTCATATGTATAAAGTTCTGCAGAGATATCATTTTCATTTTCTTGATGCATTTTAGCATATACTTCATTTGAAATATTAGCACTATTTTCTAATTTAACCTTGTCATATATATTATCATTATTATTATCAAATGCGTTAGTCTTTTTAATTACTGATTTTAAAGTTTCTATTTGTTTAAATGAAAATGATTCTTCTTCAGCCTTTAAGGAAACTGTACCATGTGTTGCATCATATATTTTTCCAAAAACATCATCAAAACTATCACTCTTATTAAATGATATTGTATTATTATCTTTTGTTAACTCTATTGACTCTACTGCTTTACCTTTTTTAGGTGCCTTAATTGATGAGTTAGAACATGAAGCTAAAACTACACCTGTAAAAGCTAATGCTGCCAATGAAATAATCGCTTTTTTCATATTAAATCCTCCCAATTAGTCATTATATTTGAATTCAATATTTTTGTATGCATTATTCTTCTTACATTTCTTTTGCAATTTAGAAATCTTCTTAGAATAATCATCTTTATTAGAGCCGAGAATTATAGTTGTCTTTTGTGTGCCCTTCACTGTGTATTCTTTACCCTTAATTTCATTTTCAAATTCTTCATTATAAGATACATTATCTAAATAATCTTGGTTATAAACTCTCTTGTAATTTACTTTAAACTTTTCAGATATATTTGCATAAGAAAGTGTTAAATAGTGACTATCATGATTATCATATCTTTCGTTAGTATAATCAATCCAGATTTCTGTCTTAACCTTACTTCCCTTATAATCAGTATTAATTAAATTCTTAACAGTATTAGCATCATATGAAATACCATATTTATTTAGATAATCATTAATATTATTTGCTACTGTAGGTGTGTATGATGAACTACCTGTTATAATTATATAATTATCAGTTAATTCAAACTTGTAATCACATATATCTTTTAAGCCTTCATCATATGGTAAATAATAGCCTAAGGTATAACTTCTAGGAGAGTATGGATTTTTAAATGCTTCAGTTATTGAATAATTATATTCTTTTCCATCTGTATCATAACCATATTTATAATCACCATAGTGTTCATCATTAGATTCTTCCTTGTCATTTACATATTTGTATGTAGAGAGGCCAGCCTTTTCAGTTGTGCTTTTTTTATCGACACTTGTTGTAACATTAGATTTTACATAATCATATTGTCCAAAATCAACTTCTTGATTTCCGCCACGGTCTCTATTATATTTTCCAGCACCCATTTCAATTTCAGTAAATGAACCTTTCATTGAATCGACATTTGATTTGTTGCTAGCACTATATTTTGTATAAGAATTAAAGTATGTTTCTTTGCTGTAATTACTATTACTATCAGTGTCTTCTTTGAAATATGCATCTGTAAATAATTCTTCCTTCATTGACTGAGTATAAGTTTCATACATAAATTTATGATTTGGATTTTCGATAAAATTTGTACGTGTATATTTAGTAGATGCTTTAGTTTTCACTGTATAAGCATAAGAATAACAATTATAATCTTTCATTGTATAATCAGGATAAAAATCAAATCCAGCTAATGCATCATATACATCTTCAAAGTTACTATCTTTATTTAATTCTATTTTTTGACCATTAACATCAACGCTAATGCTACTTACTTCACTACCTTTGCTTTTAGGCTTCTTGATTGTGTTTCCGCATGATGCTAAAACAAAACCAGACAATACAATTGCGCCTAATGATAAACAAACTTTTTTCATTTAAATCCCCTCCACGTTTATTAAATTTTTTATTATTTGCTTATAATTTAATTTTATATTATCAATATAAAAATGTAAATAAATAAGAAAAAAGATACAATCAAATCAAATGTATCTTAATAATTCTTTTATATAATCCATAAATATTTTTCTCATTGGATATCCTAAATAATTAAATGAGGCAAAGCCAGGATTTGTGTTAGCTTCGCAAAATAATAATTTATTATTATCTCCAAAGATATAATCAACACTAATTATATCTCCCTTTAATTCTTTAGAAAGTCTTAAAGATTGTTCTTTTATTTTGTCATTCAATTCAAAATGATAAGATAGGCCACCTTGGGCAAGATTTGACATGAAGCCTGATTCATTTTTTCTTTCACAGGCACCAATCACTTTATCTCCTACAATAAATACTCTTACATCTTTTCCATAAGATGTCTTAATAAATTCTTGAATGATATATTCGTCTAAATTTATTGTCTTTAAAATATCATTATATTCTTTTTCATTATTAATAACATAAATGTTATTACCTTGCTTACCAAAACGATATTTTAGGATAAAAGGAAGACCTAAATTATCAACAATTTCATCATATTTTATGATATTTGAATGAATAGTTTTTATTTGATTTATACCTAAATTATTGGCAATATTATGAGTTTTTAATTTGTCACAACAATTTATAATTGTATAACTTGAATTAATAATTTTTATGCCTCTTTTTTCAAATATTTCACATACATTTATATCGTTTCCACGAAGTAAAACAAGTTTAGGTAAATCACTTATTTCTTTAGAATCATAATATATTTTATTATCTTTTTCTTGGAATAAATCATAAAACATTAGCTTGGCATTTATGCCATTTTTTATTGCTTCATCTAGCATTCTTGTTGCAGAATTAGGCATATCTTCTTTAAATGAAATACTATATAAAATCCATAAATCTTCCATATAGATTCCTCTAATCAATCTTTTCTAATGTATCTAAGAATTCTTTAAAATATGTAGGCAATTCAGAATCAAATTCCATCCATTCTTTAGTTCTTGGATGAATAAATCCTATTTTTTTTGCATGTAAGAATTGACCTTGATCACCTATTACTTTTCTTCTTCCATATACTTTATCTCCAACAAGTGGATGATCAATATATGATAGATGTACTCTAATTTGGTGAGTTCTTCCTGTCTCTAACTTACATTCTATATAAGTAAATCCTTTATATCTTTGTAAAACCTTGAAATTAGTAATAGCTTCCTTACCATCTTTATCAACTGCCATTTTCTTTCTATCTTCTTTACTTCTAGCAATTGGAATATTGATTCTTCCCTTATCTTCTTTTATTTCACCATAGACTAGGGCATGATAAACTCTATTACATTCATGTTTTTTAAGCTGTTCAGTTAAAGCAAGGGATGCTGCATCATTTTTGGCAACCATAATTAAACCTGTAGTATCTTTATCAATTCTATGAACGATACCTGGTCTTATAACTCCATTAATATCTGATAGATCATCCATTTCATATAATAAGCCATTTACAAGGGTACCACTATCAACACCAGCACCTGGGTGTACTACCATTCCTTTAGGCTTATTTATAACGGCAACATCAGAATCTTCATATACAATATCAAGCTTTAAATCCTCAGCTTCTAATTCTAGCTTTTTAGGTTCTGGTTCATTTATATCTATTTCATCATTTTCTTGGGCCTTTTGGCTTGGTTTAAATGATTTTCCATTAACTAAAATGAAGCCATCTTCTATTAACTTTAATATATTATTTCTTGTTTTATTAGGCAATAATTCAGCAATAACCTTATCTAGTCTTATACCCTCATACTGCTTCTCTACTTTTAGCTTCATATTTTTTCTTTCTCCTATCAGCGAAGAAAATTAAATCTATCGCAAATAATATTAATCCAACAACTAAATAAACATCTGCGACATTACATATAGCAAATGTACTATTAAATAATTTTTCCCAGATAAAATCTAAGAATATAAAATCAATCATATCTACTACACCGGGTCTTGCCTTTTGTAGTCCATCAATATTCATTACTATTCTATCAAATAGATTACCAACACAGCCAGCCATAATCATTGTTAATAAAAATGATTTATATTTTTCTTTTTTCCAATCATTTTTAGAACAAAAATATGCTAAAACTATTGTAGCAATAAAAGATACAATTACAAGTAGCCAGCCTGCATCACTTAGCATTGAAAAACCAGCTCCATCATTATATTCAATTGTCAGTGAAAAAACATGAGGTATCGCACCTACTGTTGTGTTAGGAGCTATGTATAATTGAGTTAAATATTTAGTTAATTGATCAATTATAAATAGCATTCCAAATATAACTAATGTAATAGCCATCTTAAATCACTCCAAACCAGAATAATAATAACATAATTAAATAAACTATTATAAGAGGAATTATTGAATCATGAAGGCATACAATCCATATACCTTCTACCTCACCTTCTGTAATAGCTTTGTAATATAAATACTGTATTAAAAAATAAACAACTATTAAGAAATTTCCTGCAATAAAAACAATAAATTTTAAATAATTTACATATATTGCAAAATTAATTAATAAAGCTAAAGGGGCAGATATAACTAATAAAGATAATAATAGAGCCCCAATAAACGCAAATATCTTTTCTTTTTTAGAACTATTATAACTATATAATTTTTTAGATACTTCTTTATAATTCATAATTATAACCCTCTTAAATAATCTATTGCGTCACTTAGCTTATCTACTTTAACTAATTTCATTCTATCTTTATTTTTTAATTTATTATATGCCACTAGGGCATCATCATAATTTCCTGAAGGACAGAAAAATATATCAATATTATCATCGTAGGCAGTTGGTACTTTTTCTTTTATTCCACCTATTTTACCTACAGATTTATCATATTCTATTGTTCCTGTACCAGAAATCTTTTTCCCTTTAGTTAAATCTTCTTCAATTAATTGATTGTAGATACAAAGAGTTTGTAAAAGTCCACCAGATGGTCCACCTACATTCTCATAATTGATTTTAACTTTAGGGTTTATAGTTTTATAATCAATATTAAATCTTTCAGCAAATGCAAATGCATCAACATCCTTTTTCCAAGTAATATCAATATTTTTATTATTTCTAATAATATGAATAATATCTCCATCATTAATTTCTTTTAAAGATTCATATAATTCATCTCTTGAATCATTTCCAATATCATTATGGCCTACTACTTTATCTCCAATTTTAAACTGAGATCCTTTTTTATACCATGTGACATCAAATGATTTAAATGAATAATTAATATTAATATCATCTTTAATCAATTTAGCCTCATCGTAGGCATTAATTATAGCTAGCTCAATACTTGAATAATAATCAAGTTTTGAAGCTTCAGCTTCTTCAATATCAGTTAAATTATTATATTTTTTTGAAGGCTCATATTTTTCTATATTTGTATCAAATATAGATAATATATTTTGAAATATTGTTGAATGATTAAAAGATATTACATAAATAGTTGAAAAGCTTCCAGATACTTCATAATTTGTATCAACATCTACTACTGATTCAAATTTTTCAGTATCACCTTTCAATATAACATTATATTTAGTTCTAATTGTACAAATTAGAATAATTGGAATATATATTATCGAAATAAATAAAATATGAAATTTATAATGCTTTAACAAATATTTCATTCTGAAGATTTTAAAGTAATTTCAATTGGAGACATCTTTTCATATGTAATGCCTGCCGCATCAAGCATTCTCTTAGAAGCTTGATCTGAAACTGTTCCTTTATGAATTTCTGTCATATAAACAATATGCTTAATTCCAGATTGAATTAATAGCTTTGCACATTCATTACATGGAAATAATGTTACATAAACAGTTGCACCCTTAAGATTTCCTGAAGAATTTAAAATTGCATTAGCTTCAGCATGAACAACATAAGGATATTTATTATTTAATTCATCAGTGTTTCCTTTTCCCCATGGGAAAATGTCATCACTACAGCCTCTTGGAAAGCCATTATAGCCAATTCCAATAATTCTCTTATCGTGATTTACAAGACAAGCACCTACTTGTGTTGATGGGTCCTTACTTCTTTTTGCTGATAATAAGGCAACACCCATAAAATATTCATCCCAAGTTATATGCATAAAATCTCCTCCTTTATAATTATGGATTTAAACGATCTGGTCCACGGAATATGAACATAGCATCCTTGATGCCCTCGTTAAAGATAATCATAGTGATTCTATCAACACCAATTCCGAATCCACCATGAGGAGGACAACCATATTTAAAGAAGTCTAGATAGAATTTAACATCATTATCTAAGCCCTTTTCAGCTGCTTGCTTCTTTAAGATTTCATATCTATGCTCTCTTTGAGCACCAGTTGTTATTTCGCAACCCTTCCATATTAAATCATATCCACATGGAACGCCCTTTTCATCTCTCATATGATAGAAAGCTCTCGTTTCTTTACTATATCCAGTGATAAATAAGAATTCATGGCCAAACATATCCATACTTAAATTCTTAACTAATCTTTCACCTTCAGTAGTTAAATCGCCTTTTTCTTCTTCACCCACCTTATAGCCATATCTCTTTTCAAGCTCATCATATACATCATGTAAATCCATTACAGGGAAAGGTAATGTAGGTACAACGACATCAATGTCATATACCCTCTTAATTTCATCACCATATGTCTCTTTTACAGCCTTTAATGCGTATGTTAACATTTCCTCTTCCATATGCATTACATCATAATATGAATCAATATATGAGAATTCTAGGTCGAAACCTGTGAATTCAGTTGCGTGCTTTCTTGATGCAAACTTCTCAGCTCTATATACTGGTCCTGATTCAAATATTCTTTCAAATCCGGCAGCCATTGCCATTTGTTTATAGAATTGAGGTGATTGAGCTAGATATGCGTTTCTATCAAAATAATCTACCTTAAATACACCTGCACCTGATTCAGATTCGGCACCAATTAGTTTTGGTGAATGGATTTCAATAAAATCCTTCCCTACTAAGAATTCTCTACATTTATTAACAAATAAGCTTTGAGTCTTAAACATTAAAGTATTCTTATCAGTTCTTAAATCAATCCATCTATAATCTAATCTTAAATCAATATTAGTTTCTTCACCCTTAGGGGCAACAATTGGAGATGGTTCTGCAATTGAATCAATAATGATTTCATCAGGATACATTTCCATACCATTTAATTTAACATATTCTGATTTAACAATAATACCTTTAGCTTCAATAACTGAATCAACAGTAATTGTGCTTAATAATTCTTCCATCTCTGGATGTTTTTCTTTTTCAATTGTAATTTGTAGCTTTGATGAAATATCTCTTAATACAATGAAACACATTGATTTTTTATTTCTGATATTTTCAACAAAACCAGCTACATGATTAACTTCATCTAATTTAATATCTTTAATATTTACTCTCATTTTACTTCTCCTTTTTATCGCAGCCTGCGCAAGCACCTAGGGCTGCCTTATTTAATTTATTTACAATATATGGATAAACATCATATAAGCTAATTGTCTCTTGCTCATCTGTTCTGTTATCCTTAATATTAATCTTAAATTCTTCTAATTCGTTGTCACCTAATATTAAAGTGAACATTGCATTATTTTTATCAGCCTTTTTAAATTGACTCTTTAAAGATCCAGATAAATAATCCATATCACAAGATAGACCGCCAATTCTACATACATTCATAATCTTTGTTGTTTCTTTAGCTGCCTTTTCACCTAAAGCAATGAAATATGCATGAATTGTATCTTCATTTACCAATTTCTTTCCAGATAAGCTATTAGCAAGTAATAATCTTTCAAGACCAAATGCCATACCAACACTTGGTGTCTTAGGTCCACCTAAATCAGAAATAAGTTTATCATATCTTCCACCAGCGCCTAATACATTCCCGGCACCAAATTCAGGAATATTAGCCTCAAGCTCGAATACAGTATGACAATAATAATCGAGTCCTCTAACTAGATTATAATCAACCTCATATTGTAAATCCATTCCATCTAATGCCTCTAATACAGCATCAAATCTCTCTTTAGATTCTTTATTTAAATAATCATTAATCTTTGGAGCTGTTTTAAAGAAATCTTTATCTCTATCAACCTTACAATCTAAGATTCTAAGTGGATTCTTTTCTAGTCTCACCTTACAATCTTCGCATAAATCATCTACATGACTTGAGAAATGCTTTACTAATACATCTCTATAGCTATTTCTAGATTCTTCATCACCTAATGAATTAATTTTAACTTTAATATCTTTTAATCCTAAAGCTCTAATTAATGAAGCACCTAAAGAAATAACTTCAGCATCAATTAATGGAGAATCACTACCTAATGCTTCTACACCAAATTGATTGAATTGTCTATTTCTTCCCTTTTGAGGTCTTTCATATCTAAACATAGGTCCCATATAGAAAAGCTTAGATACCGGATTATCAACATATAACTTATTCTCAACAAACGCTCTAGCTACACCGGCAGTTCCTTCAGGTCTTAAGGTTATTTGTCTATCTGATCTATCCTTAAAATCATAAGTCTCCTTTGTTACCATATCTGATGTATCATTTTGATCTCTATGGAATACATCAAAAGATTCAAATATAGGAGTTCTAATTTCTTTGTAATTGTATAATTTACAAATCTTTCTGATTGTATCTTCAAGCTTTGCCCAGCTTCTAGATTCATCAGGTAAAATATCATATGTTCCTTTTGGCTTAGTAATCATTTTTATTCTCCTTTAAATTCATTTTTATAAATTGAATAATAATAACATAAATGATTTTCATCTTTATATTCATTTATCATTTCATATTCATATTTTAATCCTAATCTCTTAATTAGATTAAGGCTTTTAATATTATCACTTGCACCACCAATAATAACCTTATCAACCTCTAAATGATTGAAAGCTATTTTGATTGCTTCTTTTACTGCCTTAGTCATTATTCCTTTATTCCAATATGATGGATTTAAAAAATAACCAATCTCAATTGAATTATGTATATCATCATACGAATGATAATCAACAACTCCAATTAGCGTATCAGCTAATATTATTCCATATCCAATTGGAAGTCCGTTTTCGGGCCTTTTTAAATATATCTCATTAATGACATATTTAGCTTCAAATAATCTATAAAATGGGCCCCAATTTAGAGTTTCACACATTAAACTACTTTTACCACATTCAAATAAATCAAGATAATCATCTGAATTTATTTCTCTTAGAATTAAGTTTTTCACTTTAACAGTAGGTAAATTAGTTTTCATGCTTCTCCTAATAAAAAAAGTCCATATACAAAAAATTGTATAAGGACGTTTAAACGTGGTGCCACCTTATTTCAGCATAAGCTCTCATTAATGGTTAACGCCCAACTACGGCTTTTTTTAAAAGCATTCAAAAGTGTCCCGCAATAATTCAATGGATGCTTACACCATACCATCCTCGCTTAAAAGAATTAATTTTGCATAATCTTTCTCATCATTTTTTCTTAAAATACATAAGTATTTTATCATTAATAAGACTTATTATCAAGATACAAGATTACTTGTTTTATCTTCTTCTTCATTTTCGTATGAATCTAAGTCGTTAATTACATTAGTTAATGTCTCGATTAATAGTAATGCGGCAGATTCTTTTTCGATGACATCATCACCAGTTTTTTCATAAATCTTTGAAATAACTGTAGAAATATTATCATCAACATAATCATTATTAAAGGTCTTTTCACATTCAATATCTAACTTTGTTAAAGTCTTTTTAGTTGCATAATAGAAATCTCTATTATTAAATATCATTTTAATTGGCTTACCAAATTTAATGAATACTTCATCTAAAATACCAAAAATATATTCATAATATGATTTTGGTTCATCTATTATAAACTTTAAATATGACTTATTAGAATCACTAAAATAAAAATATAAAAGTATTGGTCTTACACCTGTTTCTTTAACAATAACTGGTAAATATGACGTAAATAAATAACAATCATCATTTAAAAAAGACTTATGTAAATATTCATTTATGAAATCTTCATTAATAGGTTTTAATTTAGGATTCTTCTCTAAATACGGTAAAGGAAGATATGAAACATTATATAAATATTCATCTAGATTAACATATGATACTACAGATAATCCTCTTTCAAAAGCAGCAAGAATATCTTTATATTCATTAGAGATAATGCTATCAAGATAAGATAATCTTTCTAAAATTAAAGCTAATTCATCTTCATTAGCCATTCTTTGAGCATAGCCTCTTTTGAATCTATAAATAATTAAATTATTTTCTTCTTTTATTCTTGCGTGACATGATTTTAAAAAATCAGTATCTTCTTTAGTCAATCCTTCCTTAGAGACTAATACAGCACATATAGAATCACAATCTCCAATTGATATCATATCAGGATTTTTAGATGTAAATATGTCATGGACATAATTAAATCCATCTCTGTTGATAAAGAATTGGATACCATATGATTCACCAAAAAAAGAATCAATAAATGTAATCATTGTCTTTTTCTTCTTACTATCATCAAAATAGAAAATATCTGCAGAACAAAAAGAATTCCAATAATCCTTTTTTATGAAATTGTTTATTATATTTCTAACTTCTTTATAAACAGTTTCCTTCATTAAAATCACCTATAAACAATAACCTTTTTAATGCCATATTTCTTATCCTTTAAAGCCTTTAATCCTTCAATTTCAGTTGGATATTCTGTTTCATTAGCCATTTCAAAAACAATTGTTCCATTCTTTTTTAATAGTGGAATAATTGTTAATAAAATCTCTGAAACATTATTCATTTTATATGGAGGATCTAAGATAATTAAATCAAATTTTTGACTAATATTATCTTTAAAATTTTTATAATCATAATGAGTAAATACTACATCATTAATACCAAGTGACGAGCAATTTTTCTTACATACATTTAAGGCATCAATATTTATATCATTTAAATAAATAGAATCCATGCCTCTTGAATATGCTTCAATACCCATTGCCCCTGAGCCCGCAAATAAATCTAGACACACTCCTCCATCAAAATATTGGCCTAGAATGTTAAAAATAGCCATTCTAACCTTATCTTGAGTTTCTCTTGTTGTCTCAAGGTTTGTCATATCTATATTTCTGTGTCTTAGCTTACCTGCAGTAATTCTCATAATATCACTTCTTTTTTGGCAATGTTTTTATTTCTTTAAATGTTAATATTTTTTTATTAAACTTTTTCTTTTGTTGCTTAAAGAAACGAATAGCTTCCTTTTTAACCTCAAAATATGTTTTGTTATCTTCAATAACAATCTTTCCAAAATGTTCACGATGAATCATAAATTCATCATGGAAATAATTAACTAATTGATTAGGTCTAACATTATCATTTTTTCCTATATTAGTTTCCAATATAATTATATCTCTATTATCTCTAGATTTGTTATTTTTTTGATTTTTATTTGATTTATTATCTGACTTTTTATTGTCACTATTTCTTCTTTTTGAAGAAATAATTTCAATTTCTTTGTAATCTCTTTTATTATAATCAATCATTTTAAGTAATGCATTTAAAAGAGGAACAGGATCAGAATCAATTCTTGCAAGCTTTTGAATTAATCCATCATAGTCATGAATATCTTTATATTTATCTATGTTTTCTATAATGGTTAAATACAATTTCTTATTTAATGAATTATTGATATCTTTAACAGATGGGATTTCATCTCTAATCATTTGACGCTTTGTATATCTTTCGATTTCTTCTATTTTACCTTTAGCTTTAGATGTAGCAATAGTTAAGGCAACACCTGTTTGACCAGCTCTTGCAGTTCTTCCAATTCTATGAACATAAAGCTCATTTTCGTTTGGTACATCAAAATTAATTACACAATCGATTCCATCAATATCAATACCTCTTGCCGCAACATCTGTAGCAACTAAAATATCAACATTAGATGTTCTAAATGATTGCATGACTCTATCTCTCATGTTTTGTTTTAAATCACCATGTATGCCATCACATCTAAATCCAGCTTTTTGTAAAAATAATACTAATTCATCTACCATTGCCTTAGTATTTGCGAAAATCATTACGCATTTAAATTGATTATAATCTAATAATCTTATCAATAAATCCTTTTTAGAATCTCTTTTGCAAAAATATACTTTTTCATCAATTAAATCTACTGTTAATGTCTTAGATTCAATTACGACATTCTTAGGATCTTTCATATATTTTTTTGCTAAATTCTTAATAAATGAAGGCATTGTTGCTGAAAATAACATTGTTTGTCTTTCAGAAGGCATAGATGATAAAATCTTTTCCAAATCCTCTTGAAATCCCATTTTTAGCATCTCATCAGCTTCATCTAATATCAAATATTTAATATTAGAAAATGATAGCTTCTTCTTATCCATCAAATCGATGATTCTTCCTGGAGTACCAATTACAATTTGAGGGTTACACTTTAAATCCTTAAATTGTTTTTCATATGATTGACCACCATAAATTGTAGCAAGCTTAATCATTTTATTATTTGAAATTAACTTTTTAATTTCATTTGCGACCTGAATAGATAATTCTCTTGTAGGACATAATATTAATGCCAAAATATTTTTAGATGTCTTATCTATTCTTTCAAGTAAAGGTATAGAATAAGCAAATGTTTTACCTGTACCTGTCTTAGCTTGTCCAATTAAATCATATCCTTCAAGCAATAAAGGAATTGATTTTTCTTGGATTGGTGTTGGATCTATTATATTTTCTTTATCTAATGATTTTATAATATCATTAGAAATGTTAAATTTCTCAAAATTATTCATGTTAGTTCCTCATTTTTTTCAATAACGATTTATTATAACAAATTATTGAAAAAAAGCAAATAAAAAGTGGATAAATTATCCACATAAAAAATAGAGCTAGGAAGGTTAGTGAAGAACCTAATCTCCACAAAGGTGGAAGCCTCTTTTTAGTATTAATCAGGGTTCCCAAATTAAGGGCATCCAGCACATAATATCTCTCAGCTTCCTTATAACATTTTCTGAGCTCCACTGCCATCTTCCTAGTACCTATATTATACTATACTAGGACAATTTAATCAATATATCTAGGATTTTAGGCTCCTATTTGAACCATAAGAATGATAATGGAATAGATACAATTCCACATAATACTAAAAGTATCGCAACGATTAGCATTGTATTATCGCCTTTATTATCACCATATCTAGTTCTTGTAAAGAATGGTAGGCAAAATGCGATACATCCAATTAAAATTAAAGCTAAGCCTAATGAAAAATATTTTGCAAAGAATGAAATATCAGCAAAATCCCTTGTAAAATATTCATATAAATATTCACCAACTAAACATAAAACAAGTACTGCTAAAACAAAAATTATAATTTTAACAGTTTGAATTCTTTTTTTATTCATTTAAATCACCTTTTATATTTTATCATAGATAAATATAATTATAAAGAAAAAAGTAACAGTTTCCTGTTACTTATTCTTAATTATAAAATCACTTCAGAAACATGTGTTATTATTGATTTTATCTTTTGATTTAAATAATCTTTAAATTCATTAAATGATTCATAATATGGATCATATGAACATGTCTCGGATGTTGGATTTCCTTCTTGATAATATCCATCCATACCACATAAACCATTACTGCCACGATTTCCTGAATCTCCAATAGAACCTTTTTTACCATTTCCACCTAGTGTTCCTGCTCTTCCGCCTTCTCCACCAGAACCTTCAGTTCCACCTTGGCCACCTTGACCAGCAATACCACCATAGCCATATACATTGTAACTATTGGTAGCTTGACTTCCGTTTCCACCTTGGCCTCCACGACCACCATTGCCGCCTCTTCCGCCATTGCCTGGGTCTCCTACTCCGTTAATCCAACTAGATGATGTATCAGATGCTCCAGTACCACCTTTACCTCCGGTACCGCCTTTTCCACCTTGACCACCATTTCCACCAATAAATTCACAAGTGTTTCTGTCAGCTATTCTAATTCCGTCATTTGTTCTAGTTTCTACAGCATAATTACCATCGCCACCACGACCACCAAAGCCGCCGTTTCCGCCTTTCATGCCGTCATCACCTTTTTTACTACTTAATATATTACCATATGGAGACCTTTCACCTTCTCCACCAGTTTGGCCTGCACCGCCTTTTCCTCCGGTACCACCATTTCCGCCAAATACTCTTAAGAATGACTCACTATCATAATTTTGGAAATTAACTGATGATGCATAGATAGCTCTTTTACCTTTTGATCCTATTGAGCCTGTGCCTCCTGCTGAACCTGTTGCTCCTTTTATTGCTGTACTTGAATTACTATAACCAATATTTCCTTCGAATCCCTGTCCACCTCTTAGATTAACAGTTCCTTTATATTCTACAATTAATTGGCATTTTGTTGATGAAAAAGAGTCTATTAAATCATATCCTGTTTCACCTATGGCATTTACATCATTAAATGCTATTGTTAATCCATCTGTTCTATATTCAACAATTATTTTTAAAGCAATCTCTTCATTATTACTTATAAATGCTATCTTTTTACAGTTAGGCTTAATATTGTATGTAAATGCTCGTTTTGTACATATTTTTAATATGCCCAAAAAAGATTTATATATTGGTTGAACATTAATTATTGTATATCTATCATTAATAGTTTCTTCTTTACTATCAACCAATTTGCCACTAAACATCGCTACTAATACTATATCGTGATCATAATAATATGTGGTTGCGAATAATTCATTATCTTCTTGAACATACCAACCAGTAAATTCATATCCAAACTTTTTAACAATTGGTAAATCACTATAATTAATTGCTTTATCTTCTTCAAATGTAAAGCTATATTTAAATTCACCAAATGCTTCTGCATCATTTAATTCATAATCAATTGAATATGTATATGCTTTAAACTTTGCTGTTAAATTAATATTATTTGAATTAATATTATTCCAAACAAATACATTATTTTGATTAATTATTAAATTATTGTTTTCATCATACCAGCCAATAAAGTAAAAGCCCTTCTTTTCTGGAATGTTAATATTTACATGATCACCATAATTATATTGTTCTTCTAATACATCATCATTAACCATGAAATTTAATTCATATTTAATCTGTTCATATGTTATATAAAGATTTTTATCTTCAATAAAATATATTAATTGTCCAATACTATATTCATTTCCTTCATTATCTAAAATAGACACGATATCATATCGTGCTCTCGTTGGATATTTATTAAGTAATGCCCCATAGTAATAACTATATGCTCCTTTTAAATTATTACCTTCATAATATTTTATCTTAATAGTCTTTCTATCTAAACTATAGTTCTTATACTCAATATTATTTGAATAAATAGAATAATATTCACTAGGGATTATTAATTTAACATTTGAATTAAATGATTCACTACTAATGTATGCGGGCTCATTTGCTGTAAAATATGCTTCTTCTAAATGTTTTAAATTTGTAAATGCATCGTTTGAAATTGTTGTTACAGAAGCTGAAATAATTACTTTTTTAGATGTTCCATGAATTGCTTCACTTCCGATTCTTTCGATTCCTTCATCAACAACATATATGTCTTCGTCTGTATAATCATATAATAATACTTTACCAACAACTAATTTATCACCAATATTGTCATAGTATGGAGTACCTATAAATGATTCAATATCAGCTTCTTCTAAATAGTCTCCACCACTAATAGTTTCTAGATTAGATAATGTAAATGCATTACCATATATATTTTTAACATTATTTAAATTAATTGATTCAATATTGCTTCCTTCGAATGTATTATAATCTATTGTTTCAACTCCGTTTGGAACTACTAGATTTGTTATATTATTTTTAGCATATGTTAATGTCTTTCCATAATCTTTAGTAATAATTCCATTTGAGTAATTTAAATAATTTGACAGACTACTAAATGATTCAATATTACAATTTTTAAATACTGATGAACCTAAATACGACAAATTACCATTTATTGTTATATTTTTTAAATTAGAATTTGCAAAAGCACCATCTTCTATTCTTTTTATATTATTAGGAATAGTGATATTTGTAATAGATGAATTACTAAATGCACATTTTTCTATTTTTTCTAAATTTGAATTAGTTGTAAAATTAACATTTTCTAAATTTTTTAAATTAGCAAAAGCTGATTCTCCAATAGTCTTTATACTATATGGTACATTAATAGTTTTTATTTCTGATACTGTGCTATCTTTTATAGTGCTATAACATTCAGGATTAAATGCATTATCTCCGATTTTTGTTACTAAATATGATTTATCACCTATTGTGATTGATGATGGTATATTTAATATTCCATTATTAGAATTAACATCACCATAATATCCATTTATTGACAATGTATAATCATCATTAAATGAGTATGTCCAAATCTTTTTATTTCTTTGTCTATTTTCAAAATCTTTTACAACCACATTATGTAATTCACTATCTTCTAATTCTTTGATATGGGGAAGATGATTTGCATCATGATTAAATGGTGTAACAACCTTATATTTAGAGTACATACCCTTATATTCTACTCTTTTACCATTTACATATCCTTTTCCCATTTGTGAATCTAGATTAACTGCAATATCACTTTGCCATGTAATATAATTGCCATCAACTACTATTTCGCTTGCAAGAAAGGTTGGTAAGCCTTCTGTCAAAAATGGAATGATTCCTTTTATTAAATCAGGAAAATGGTATAGTGCATCATTAGTCATATCATGTACCATATTATATGACGGACTACTAGCCATTGATGAAATTGTATCTTCTAAATTCAATAAAACAGATGAATTTAATATAAACGCTGATGCTTGAGCAATAATTACTTGAACTGCAGGATTAGCAAATACTTTTGTTGCATAATATGAGACTAAAGCTAAAACACACGCTTTTATTCCTTGATATAATGCTTCTCCACCAGTAAAGTTGCTGCATGCATTCTTTAAATTAGCAAATACTTCTATATTGTCAATTGAATTATATAAAAAAGGTAAAAGATAGGACATAGATGTTGAAGCACCTAAAGCAATCAAATTAATATGACTATAATATTTATCATAATCATCATTCCATCTTTTTACATAACTTCCATAGGCATCTTCATTAGATAAATCCCATTCACCTCTTTGACCGCTTCCTAGTATGACATGTCCTAGTGCTCCATTGAAATACTCCCTATCTAGTCCAGCAGTTGTTGTACCAATATATGGTGTGCCAAAACTATACATGTTATCGACTAAATCAGGATGATCTAGGGCATATTGCATATTTGTTAAACCACCACGTGAATGCCCAATTAAATTTACTTTAGGTAACATATCATTATTATTTGATTTAGCAGTATACAAAAGTACAGACATCATATAATTGAATTGAGTATAAATATAATCATTATCATAACCTGGCTTATATCCATTAAACAAAATAATGACTTGTTTTGAAAAATCAATTGATATCGATTTATCTACAATGGTGTTGATATCATTAATATAAAAAGTAAACTCGTCCTCTTCTTTAACAAATCTGAAAACATAAACATTTGCATCTAAAACGTTTGCTAATTTAGTTACTAAAGATTTATCAGGTGAATTATCATCTATCCAATCTGAATAACTACCTGTCCAACCATGTGTGAAAACAGTAATTCTAGCATCTTCTGTATCTACAATTTGATTATTTCTACTATTCAGATCATATCTAGGTTTATATGAATATTCTTTTTTATCTTCTATTTCATATGTTTCTTTGTTAATTGCATCACCAAAAGTATACTCATATGTATTTGTTTCATTATATAATTCTTCATTTGTAATATCATTAATATCTACTGCTGCCTTAACATTTAAATTAATAAACATAAAAGCAAAAGATACACTAATTATTAGTGTTAATAAAATTCTTTTAATTCTTTTATTCATCTATTTTCTCCCATTTTGCATATATACTAGTTTCATTTAGTATATATACATTCTCCCCATCATATTCCTTGCTAGGAATAATGTAATTTTCAAAATCGAATTCATTAATTCCTTCTTTTTCTTTATACCATCCAATAAATTTATATCCATCCCTATATGGATCTGGTGGTATTACATTTACTTTTGTTCCATCACAATCATCACAAAAGAATGTTAAATCAGTATCATCATTCATATAATAAACAACATTAGCTGAATTGTAGTTATAACAAGAATAATCTTCATAACCAATTTTTGCAATTATTGGCAAATAACAATGTGAAAAGTTTTTTTCTAAAGTAAACATCAAATCAGTCTTATATAAAGGGGACCCATAAAATACCTTATAATTACTAGGTAATTTATGTGATAAAAGCCCCTCGCCGTCTCTAACTTCTGATACTTTGATACATGAGTGAATATACATATTTTTAAAAGAAGCTCCACTAAAGTCAGCAGTCCATACTCCATTTTTGCTATCATCAAGAGCAAAGTCTTTTAGATAACCAATTGTTGTTACTTTTTTACCTTTTATCATTGTTGGTAAAACAATTGTTTCTTTTTTCTTTCCTTCTTTGCTAAAACCTATTAGCATTACTTCTTTTGTTTTAGTGTTAATTTTATATTTCCAATCACCATATGTGTGTGTTGCGCCATCATTAGATGTACATGATGACAACAAAAAAAGTATTGCCACAGCAAATAGATACTTCACTATCTTTCTCATTATTTCCTCCCACTATAATGAATATTAATTTTTAATAAATCAAAAATCATTTAAATTATAGAATAATTTAATAGTTTAATCAATACTAATTAGTAAACAAAGAAAAAAGTAACAGTTTCCTGTTACTTATTCTTAATTATTCAGCGTCTTTTTTAGTTGTCTTCTTAGCTGTTGTAGTCTTCTTTGTTGTAGTAGACTTAGCAGCAGTTGACTTTGTTGCAGCCTTCTTAGGAGCTTCCTTATCAGCTGTAGCTTTCTTAGCTGTTGTAGTCTTCTTTGCAGCAGTCTTCTTAGGAGCTTCTTCCTTAGCTACTTCTGCAACATCTTCTTCCTTCTTAGCAGCAGTTTTCTTAGCTGGCTTCTTTTGAGCCTTAGCTTCTTCAGCTAATGCAGCAGCCTTTTCTGCCTTTGAAGCAGTTGTTAAAACAACAACCTTTTCTTCATTCTTAGCTTTTGGAGCAGCCTTCTTAGCTACTTCAACTAACTTCTTGAATCCTTCAGGATCATTTACAGCCATATCAGCTAACATTTTTCTATTGATTACAACGTCTGCATTGTTTAAACCATTAATGAATCTTGAATACTTGATATCATTTAATTGACAAGCAGCATTAATTCTTGTAATCCATAATTTTCTGAATTCTCTCTTACGAGCCTTTCTATCTCTGAATGCATATCTTAATGAACGCATTACTTGTTCATGAGCTGTCTTATAAATAGTATGCTTAGAACCATAGTAACCCTTAGCTAACTTTAATACAGCTTTACGTCTTCTTCTTGTTGTGTATCCACCTTTAACTCTTGGCATCTCTCTTCACTCCTTAATTACTTCATATTAGCGATTAATTGATTAATACGCTTCTCATCTGTTGAATGTACTAATGCAGACTTTGATAAGTTCTTGTTTTGCTTATGAGTCTTATTAGTCTTTAAGTGGCCTGTATATGCATGACCACGCTTAATTTTTCCTGTTCCTGTGATTTTAATTCTCTTCTTTAAACCACTATGTGTTTTTGCTTTTGGCATTTTCCTTCACTCCTTATTTATTATCTGTTTTTGGTGCAATAACTGCGAATAATGTTCTACCATCTAGCTTAACTGGAGCTTCAATAGTTGAACAATCTGATAAACTCTCAACAAATTTATCAATAACTTCCTTACCTAAATCTTGGTGAACAATCATACGACCATAGAATCTTAAAGTAACTTTTACTTTATTACCCTTGTCAACTAAAATTGTTCTTGCCTTTTTAGCTTTAGTCTCGAAGTCATGCTTTTCAATAGTTGGAGATAATTGAATCTCTTGTACTACAACTACCTTTTGTTTCTTCTTCATTTCCTTTGCTTTCTTTTGTTGTTCGAAACGGAAACGAGAATAATCCATCATCTTAGCTACTGGTGGATTAGAATCTGGAGAAACTAATACTAAATCAAGTCCTCTTTTTTCTGCTTCATTTAAAGCTTGACTCTTTGATAATAGACCAAGTTTTTCTCCTGTATCGGTAATAACTAGCATTTCTTTGCATCTAATATCTTCATTTACATAACTGTCGTTGTTTTTCTTTTGCTTGTTAATACTGCCACCCCCTAAGATGTGTTTAATAAAAATAAAAAAGGACGCCAAACGCCCTTTAAATATCATAATAATAAAATAATCTATATAATATCTGTGACATTTTGCCTACCAACATAATCAATCAGGCGAGAAACGGGCGTTTCTTCTTTCCACTTATTTATTTTTCCTATATAATAATACACTAATTTAAATAAAGTGTCAACAATTATTTTAAATATATTTATAATATATTGTTTGCTATCTAAATTTTATAAATTGTATTTTTCTTTTAATTCCTCCAATGCACTTGGACCATCTTGTGTTTTACCTTCTTCTAGATCCTTAACGCCTAATAAAATTGCTTCATAGATTTCTTTTCTTTCAGTTTCATCTTCATATTTTTCCATGATTATGATCACCAACTTTTCCTAACATAATTATTTTATAATTATAAATCAAAAACAATCATATTTATTTTATATCCTTAATACAATATATACTTATATATAACAACATAAATAATACTATCCAAACAGGTGCGAGTCCTATGGCATCACAATATATATTCTTATAAGAAATAGATACCATAGGTATTACTTTACCTATAACATCTTTAAAATCAGTATGATTATTTGCCAGAAGCTTTATAACAATTGATATGAACATATATATCATTGGAATAAATATATAAGGTAGGGCTGTAGATATTAAAAATGATAATATCGTTTCTACTACTGTTGATAGAAATAAAAATATAATAGATAAATACATACTAGATGTTATTTTAAACATCGGGTATCTAATTAAAGGTATAACCATTATAATTAATATCTCGTATAGACTTAATAAGAATAAAACTAAAGAGGTTGCCAAAATCTTAGATATACATATTCTAATTCTAGATGTATGAGAAATAAATAATGTATCAAATGTAGTTGAATTAATAGTAAGTGATATAGTGATAGTTGCTATAATTATTGAATTAAATAATTGAATAATAAAAAATGATTGAGTGAAATATGTCAAATGAATATCAGTATATGATTGTAGATATACATTCATATCTAGATCAATATTTGAGATATATAAGATAATTAAAAATATTAATAATAAAGAAATAGAAAAAATAATTATAGTTGCTTTTTGAAATAAAAAGCCTAAATATAATCTAATTAAATCAATTAGATTGGAGTTTTTTTCTTTTTTCATATATTCTTCCCTCCCTAATATCATATGTAGTAGGCTCTAAATCATTAAAATAAGTCTTATTATGTAAACTCATAATAATAATCTTTTTAGATTCTATTTTCTCTTTTATAACATCCTTTATTAGTTTTTTAGCATAATCATCCAGGCCATCTATTGGTTCATCTAGGACATAACAATCTGCCTCATAATCAAATATTTGTAAGAGACCTAGCTTTTGCTGATTACCTTTAGATAATTCTCCTATTCTTTTATTAGGTATTTGATATTTAGATACTAATTCATCTAGCTTTGAATTATTTTTTAAAACAATAGATAAATATGTTTTAACCTTCATAAGCTTTGGCATAGAGAATTTATCTGGAAGATAAGATATGACAGAATCTATTTTTAATTCACCACTAGTCTTATATATTATTCCTGTAATCATCTTAATAATTGTTGATTTACCAGATCCATTAATTCCATGTAAAATATAAATTCCTGGTTTATCTATTTTTAATGTGGCATTATCTATAATATAATTTCCACCATATTTCTTTTGAATATTATTTAAATAAATCAAATGAATTCACCATCTTTCATCTTATCTTTATATTCATCATAATCAAATTCATTTGTCATAAAAGAGAAATCATCAATATAATAATCCTTATCATCTAAATTAATTGTTATATATGAATGTCTTATTACACCAAGTGTTATATAGTTTAAAGGTATAAAATATGTATAATTTGATACATCTATTCCTTCACTTCGTTCGACTCTATATGGATTATAATTTGAAATATAATCGTTTATATTTATTTCATTAGGTAAATTATTAGATTCAAATGATTGTCTTAAATTACCATAAGTATATTCTCCAACCTTAAAATCGTTCATTTTAGTATATGATTTTGATAATTTAATATTTATTCCTACTAATATCTTTAAGCCATCAATTATTGAATAGCTCCCATATAATCTATCTACACCTAAAAGCTCATATTCTGATGGATTTAGGATTGAAAGTGTTCCTATTTTCAAATCTAAAGTAAATTTAGAAGTGATTATTTGAAGTCTTGCAGAATCTGATGAAATAGTTTTAGATGAATATGGAATATCAGCATATATCTTAATTAAATTAGATTTATCTAATTTATATCTTTCCACTTCAACATTTTCAAGTTCATAAGAAAGTGATCCCATTTTTAAAATATAACTATTGTTTTTAGTATTTCTTATTAATGTATTATAAGTATCAGAATAAACTGTAAATGACATTCTTCTTCCTTCTTCATATACATATGATTTAGATTCTATTATTGTATGATATCCTTCATTAATTTTTTTATTGTTAGAATATGTAACAATAAAAATAATACCAACGATAGATATTATTAATAATGAAGAAATAATTGAAATTGATATAATTCTCTTTTTCATATCACTATATCCTCACTAATTGTTGCCTTCTCTAATCTCTCATATTGGCTCGTTAAGACGATAAACTCAAATGGAGCTGATACTGTCTTAACAAATAAGACATAGCTTGAAAAACAGCCGTTATAGACTAATAGATCACCTGTTAAATATAAAATCATCTTAGAATTAGCTTCTACTTTGATTTTCATTTCCTTTTTTTCTTTAACACTCTTCTCATAGCTTTGTTTATAATCAAGGTCAACTTTTTTAGCAATTTGACCTTTTATTTTTTTATATTCACCAGAGATTGTTTTAGATTCTGACGCTGACGAAGAAAATGATATTTTGTTGTTAGTTTCAATTTGAATTGTTTTAGAGAATTCAATATCTGATGTTCCAGCGTTCTCATATGAAACTAAAATACTTGAAATATAGGTGGCAGGTACACCCTTGTTGTCAATTGAAATTGATATTCCAAGTGCCTGTGGTTTTTCAGATTGTTTTCTTAGAGTCTGAAGCTCCTCTTCTGTATAATCTCTTATTAGCTTACCTGTTGTCATAATGATTTCAATGTAGGATAAATATCCTATGTCAGCTGAATAAGCTTTCACCATAAATAATGGTAAAATCATAAAATTTAGCATGAATAAAAATATAATAATCTTTTTCATTTTTTTATCACCTCATTAAATATTAGTCAAAAAAACTTGAAAAATTGAAAAAATTTTAAAAAAGTGACATTTTTTATAAAATTTGGGCAAAATAAAAACCTTATGTCATGCATAAGGTATTATTTATTAAAAATCTATTACATCTTGTGTTAGGTTAGCTGCAAAATCTACATCAATCTTTTCAGCATTACCTTTATCAATTAGTGATGCGATATTTGAATCAATTGGGAAGCTAGCTAGTGGCTTCAATTCATATGTTTCACATACATCATCTAATTTAGATGGTCCAAATGGATATAAAGGATTTCCACAACATGGGCACTTATAATATGCCATGTTTTCAACTAAACCTACAATTTTAATATTCATTTGGTCACACATTGATACTGCTTTTCCAACAATCATCTTTACTAAATCTTGTGGTGTAGATACAATTACTACTCCATCAACAGGAATCATTTGGAATACAGTTAAGGCAACATCAGATGTTCCTGGAGGCATATCGATTAATAAATAATCTAATTCTTCCCATAATACATCTTGATAGAATTGCTTAATTGCGCTACCTAAAACTGGTCCTCTCCAAACTACTGGTTCTGCAGGGTTATCAATTAATACATTAATTGAAATTACCTTTATTCCTAAATCCTTAGTCATAGGAGGGAACATTAAATTATCACTATTACCAGTAACACCTGGCTTTAGGCCAAATGCTTTTGGAATAGATGGACCTGTAATATCTGAATCAAGTATACCAACCTTGTATCCTTTTTTAGCTAGGCTTACAGCTAGAGTAGTTGTAACCATTGATTTACCTACTCCACCTTTACCTGACATTACAGCGATTATTTTTTTAATATGATTATTTTCGTTAGTTGTGATTAGCATTGATTGATTTTTACCACATGATGCATGTCCACAACTACTACAATTATGATCACAAGCCATTATTTATTACCTTCTTTATTGTCATGTTTCTTATGATATTCATATAATAATTCATCAATATGATTACCATAAGATAATGATTCATCAAGCTTAAAGATTAATTCAGGCATTTTTCTAGCATTTAGCTTTTTAGCTAAAGCTGTTCTTAAATAGCTGTTTGAATCAGCTAATGCAGCTTGATAATCTTCATTTTTACCACTATAGAATGTATAGAATACAGTCATATATGATAAATCATTAGTAATTCTTACTTCTGTTATTGTTACATGCTTTAAAAGTTCATTTTTAGCTTCTCTATTTAAAATAATAGATAATTCTCTTAAAGCAGTTGATTCTAATCTTTTAATACTTAGGCTCATTATCTTTCAACTTCCTTCATTACAGAAGCTTCGATTACGTCGCCTTCTTTAATATCATTGAATTTTTCGATTGTAATACCACATTCGAAGCCATTCTTAACTTCCTTAACATCATCTTTAAATCTCTTTAAAGAAGCCATTTTTCCTTCAAATATAACGATACCATCTCTTAAAACTCTAACTAATGAATTTCTTTCAATTACACCATCTGTAACATAACATCCAGCAATTGTACCAACTGAAGATAATTTAAATGTTTGTCTTACTTCAGCTTGTCCAGTAACAACTTCCTCATAAACAGGATCTAATAATCCCTTTAAAGCAGCTTCAATATCTTCTAATACCTTATAGATGATACTATAAAGTCTAATTTCAATACCCTTAGCTTGTGCTTCATTTCTAACTGGAGCCATAGGTCTAACATTAAAACCAATAATGATTGCGTTAGATGCTTCAGCTAAAGTTACATCTGTATCAGTGATAGCACCAACAGATGCACGAATAATATTAACCTTTAAGCCTTCTACATCAAGCTTCATTAATGATTGTGATAATGCTTCAACTGAACCTTGAACATCACATTTGATAATTAAATTTAATTCTTTAGATTTATCAGCACTTGCATTAGCAAATAAATCTTCTAATGATGTTGCCTTTTTAATTGCATTTTCAGCATTCTTAGCCTTTAATGCTCTAGCATTAGCTGTATCTCTTGCGATTCTTTCTTCAGAGAATACCATGAATTTATCTCCAGCAAGAGGAACTTCATTTAAACCAGTTACAGCTACTGCAGTTGAAGGTGTAGCTACATCATATTTAACATGTCTATCATCTTCCATTGTTCTGATTCTACCATATGTGTTTCCACATACGACAACATCACCAATTTTTAATGAACCATTTTGAACTAAAAATGTAGCAACAGGACCTCTACCTTTATCAAGTAGAGCTTCTACAACTGTACCAATAGCTAATCTATTCTTATTAGCCTTTAAATCCTTCATTTCAGCAACTAGCTGAATCATTTCTAATAAATTATCAACGCCAGTACCCTTTAATGCAGAAATTGGAACGAAGATTGTATCTCCACCCCATGCTTCAGCAACTAGGCCATAATTAGTTAATTCTTGCATTACTCTATCTGGGTTTGCTGTTGGCTTATCCATCTTATTAACTGCAACAATAATTGGACATCCTGCAGCCTTAGCATGTGCTATAGCTTCTTCAGTTTGAGGCATTACACCATCATCAGCAGCTACTACTAATACAACGATATCAGTAATTTGGGCACCACGTGCACGCATTTGTGTGAACGCAGCATGTCCTGGAGTATCAATGAATGTAATTAAAAATCCATTATGATCTACCTGGTAAGCACCGATATGCTGAGTAATTCCACCTGACTCTGATTTAACTACTCTAGAATTTCTAATTGTGTCAAGAAGTGTAGTTTTACCATGGTCAACATGACCCATGATTGTAACTACTGGAGGTCTAGACTCTAGTTCCTTTTCATCATCTTCAATAACGAATTCTTCGAATCTAGTTAAATCTGTAACAACCTCATCTTTTAATTCAAAACCAAAATCTAGAGCTAACAATTCACATGTTTCTCTATCAATTGATTGATTTTGAGTAGCCATAATGCCAAGCTGCATAAGCTTCATAATGATTTGAGCATTTGTTTTACCCATACCATTTGCAACATCTGCAACAGTCATTCCTATCTTATATGTTAAAACCATTTTTTGGCTTGATTCTTGTGCTGCATTCTTACCTTTTTTAACAGGCATATTAGAAGTTCTAGTTTCTTTTTGTTTCTTAGCCACAAAATCACCTTATTTCTTTAAAATTTTTAAGAATCCTTCATCAGTAATCCCTAACACCATACGACCATTTTTACCAATGGCTTGTGATAGCTCAGCTGATGTATATTCTTCTGATACCTCCACAGAATAATAATTTGCTTTATCCTTTATTCTCTTTTTGGTATTTTCGGATGCGTCATTTGCAAGAAATATATATTTAACCTTTGATGATTTTATTCCTTCAATGACACTATCAGAACCATGAATAAGCTTTCCAGCTTTAAAACATAATCCTAAATTATTTAATATATTACTCATTTACAAGACCTAAAAGCTCATCATAAATAGAATCTGGAACACTAACCTCAAGCTTCTTATCTAAAGCTTTTGATTTCTTAGCTTGAAGGATTACATCCTTTGATTTTTTAAGGTATGCACCTCTACCGTTTGCCTTTCCCTTTAAATCAACAATTACATTTCCTTCAGGTGTTCTTACAACTCTAATTAAATCTTTCTTCTCACATACTTCTTTTGAAACAACACAAGTACGTAAGATTTGCTTTTTTTCCTTCATTAGATTAAATCGCCACGCTCGTATGCAACACTTACAGGAATAATATCAATCTTATAACCACAAGATTGTACTGCAAGTCTTACATTTTGTCCTGACTTACCAATTGCTAATGATAGATGAGCATCAGGTACTACTACAACACTTGATTTGGTCTTAGGATCAATGCTTAATACCTTAGTTACATTAGCAGGTTGTAATGAGTTAGTGATTAATTCTTCTGGATTCTCACTCCACTTATATAAGTCAATTTTTTCTCCGCCTAAAGCATTAACTACCTCACGAATACGGCTTCCACCTTCACCAACACAAGATCCGATGGCATCAACATTGTTATCATTAGAATAGATAGCAATCTTTGTTCTATCTCCAGCATCTCTAGCAATACCCTTAATTTCAATAATTCCTTCAGCAATTTCAGGAATATATTTTTCCATTAAACGGATAACTAATTGCTTATCGCTTCTAGATACAGAAATCTTTGGATCCTTGTTAGTTTGTTCAACAGATCTAATATATACGCTAATCTTTCTTCCGATTTCTCCAACTTCACCTACTGCAAGTTCAGTCTTAGGTAATGTTGTAGTTGCACCAAAGCCTAAATCAAGAATTAAATAGCGGTCATTTTCATTTTTAATAATAGCATCAACCATTTCATTCTCTAATGGTTTGAAATGATCATAAGCTAATTCTCTTTGCTTAGTTCTAACGCCTTGGTTAGTAATTGATTTAGCAGATAATACAGATGTTCTCTTGAAATCCTTTAAATTTTCTTGCCATTCAATAATATCTCCAACCTTAGCACTTGCTTTAATTTTCTTAGCATCCTCTAATAAAATTTCAGCAATATTATCCTTCTCGTCAGTTGCTTCTTCAACTGCTTCAGGGTCCTTTTCAGTATAAGCTTCAACAACTCTTCTTACTGAATAGATAAGAATTGCGAACTTTTCAGGCTTGAATTCTACACGGCAAGATGAATTACCAAATTCTCTTTTGTATGCATTCTCAAGTGCTTTTCTGAAAATTTCATATACATCTTCTTCACTGATGCATCTTTCTTCAGCAAGTTGTTTTACTTGCTCATAAAATTCCTTTTTAATCATTTTTATTTACCCTCCTAAAATTTAACAGCTAATCTGATTAAATCGATTTCCTTTCTATTAATACTTTGATTTTTAAATCTACCCTTTAGATTTATTCTTACTACAATTTCTTCTTCAGATACTTCCTTTAAAACACCTTCATAAATCATATTAGGCGTTTCAACATGAATGTATTTTTCAATAGATTTTAATATGTCTTCATTTGTTCTTAATTCTCTTTCTGCTCCAGGAGATGAAACCTCGAGCATATATTCAGGCATATCAGCATCATATTTATCAATTCTATCTGATACATATTCATTAGCCTCTGCCAATGCATTTAAATCAATTAAGCCTGATGGATTATCAATTAAAATTCTTAAAATAAGATTTCCATCCTCCTTAACAACATCTACATCATATAGAACTAAATTCTTTTCTTCTAAAAATGGTTTTAATATTTCTTTTGCACCATTTATTAATTTTTGATTTTCCATATGCCTCCTTAAACAAATAAATAAGAGAGGATAATTTCCTCTCTCAATAAAATCATATCAATAATATTATACATATATGTATTATAAAAATCAATAATTAATTTAGATTTTCCTTTAAAAGAGTTAAAATTCTCTCATTACCGATTTTTATAGCTAAATCAAGCGGAGTATAACCAAATTGATCCATTCTATTTACGTTTCTAATAACACAATACTTTTTAACAAGCTCAAAATTCTCAACGATAATTGCGTAATGAAGCGGATAATTAGAGTGATATAAATATGCTTTATACTTCTCTGATCTATCATTGACATAGCTTGAAAGCTCATAAGATGGAATATTATCGTAAATCATATCACCAAAAGTTGATTTACAATCTAAGACAGCACCATTTTTAATCAATGCGTCAATAACATCTAAGCTTTGTGATTGAACCGCATAGAATAGTGGTGTTTCACCTGTCTTTGTCTTACTATTCACAAATGCCTTATTTTCAATTAAAAAGTTAACTATTTTAATATCTCCAGCCTTGGCTGCGATATGTAGTGGTGTCTCCCCTGCATAATTCTTACAATCAACAATCTTATCATCTAATACTGTCTTTTGTAATAATTCTAAATTACGGCTTCTTACTAAAGCCATAAATACAGTCTCATCATTAGAATCTCTTTCATATAAATTGAATTTATTTGATTCTAATAATAAATATACCATTTCCTCACGGCCAAGAGAGCACGCTCTAAATAATGGTGATTGTCCATCATTATTCTTAATAGTCATGTCAGCATTATGTCTTATTAAGCCCTTTAAAAAGCCCATTTTGTTATTAATAACACAATAATGAGCAGGCGTTTCGCCTCTTGCATCCTTAATATTAACATTTATATAATTCGACAACAATAATTCAAAAATATCTGGATTATCAAAAATGATTGAGTAATGTAATAAAGACATTCCTCTTTCATTTTTAATATTAATGTTTCCACCTGACTCAAGATATTCTTTTAATGCAGCCATATTATTTGTATATATAGCGTCAAATGCATTCATATAAATCCTCACAACGAAAAACAGGACCAACAGGTCCTGTTATAATTCTTAATTTACACTGTCCTTTAAAGCCTTACCAGCCTTGAATGCTGGAGTGTTTTGTTCAGGAATAGTGATATCCTCACCTGTTCTAGGGTTTCTACCAGTTCTAGCTGCGCGAGTACGAACTTCGAAATTACCGAAATTAGAAATCTCTACCTTCTCCTTATTTTTTAGTCCATCCCTAATTGTGTTGAAGACTGTGTCAACAGCTATTTCAGCTTGCTTCTTAGATAAATCTAATTTGTCAGCAACTGCAGCAACGATATCTGATTTTTTCATATTCTTTTTTCTCCTCCGTTTGATAAAATTATCTAATGTTATTATATAACAAAATTATCATTTTATGCAAGCCTTTTCATAAAGAAAAATGAAGGATTTTTTATATATTTATAATCTTTAAAATATTGGAATTAATTATGTACAATATCCCCCGAATTTGTAGCTGTGTTAAATGTATAAGTTTTCATCCAAATTTTGGCATAATTATATCATAATTAAAGTTAAAAAAATCAGTCCTTTGACTGATTTTTACATTTTTTTACTTTTTGCTTAATAATTTAACCTTTAAATCCTTACCACTTTCAGTAGTAATAATGAATGTTTGTCCCTTAGAATGAGCTAAACATCCCTTAGCTAAAGGTGAATCATTTGAAATCTTTCCAACGAATGGATCAGATTCACTACCACAAATTTGGTATTTAACAACCTTCTTAGTATCTACATATTCAACTTCAACATTTACAATATCTACAATTCTAGCATTCTTTAAAATATTTTGGATTTCAAAAATTCTAGCTTCGTTTGCTGTTTGATCTTCTCTTGCTGCAGAATAATCAGCATTTTCAGAAAGGTCACCTTGCTCACGAGCTTCTTTAATTGCTTGTTTAATTCTTTCACGGTCAATGTTGACACGTCTATCTAATTCTTCTTCTAATTCTTGCTTACCTACTGTAGTTAAATCTATAACTTTTTTATTTTCCATAAATAACCTCCAAAATAATACTCAATAATTATACTTAAAATATTCAATAAAATCAAGATGGTATTACATACTTGCCTTTAATATTTTAATAACCTCTTCTGGTGTTAGTGTCTTATATCCACCATCTAGTAGGAATGTACCTTCTACAATCTTACCAAACATATCCTCATTAACACCAAGCTCTGCGATATGCATAACAAGACCTAGCTCCTTCATCCAATCACTCATCATGATAATTCCTTCTTGAGCTATTTCTTTATCTGTTTTCTTATATACACCATCATCAGTCTTTTCAAAAGGTGATACATTCCATACATTCATCGCAAATCTTTTAAACTTAGGTAGTGCATATGGCATTATATAACAATAATATGGAATAGATATTGCAGATAGAGTCATACCATGAGTTGCGTTAGTTACTGCACCGATTGCTTGACCAATCATGTGTACCTCCCAGTCAGTCGACTTACCTTTCGCAACTAATGTATTTAATGCC
The DNA here is from genome assembly GCA_017441525.1 of Acholeplasmatales bacterium. Classification (GTDB taxonomy): domain Bacteria; phylum Bacillota_I; class Bacilli_A; order Acholeplasmatales; family Anaeroplasmataceae; genus Anaeroplasma. Next base: position 111,992 of record JAFRXJ010000027.1, read on the forward strand.
CAAGTTGCAGTCCACATTATATTACTTCTTGCATCATAATCTAATTCATTTTTAACTGCTATCTTAGATGAAGTAATTAATGATCTCATTAATCCTTCCATAATATAATCTGATGTATTGTCATCTTCATCAGAGAAATATTGCTCCATGATATGAGACATAATATCAAAAATTCCAGCAACCATTTGATATCTTGGAACACTAAATGTATATTCCGGATTTAAAATAGTGAATTTAGGGAATAATTCAGCACCAAATACCTTACCAATCTTTAGATTAGCATCAACATTAGTAATAACTGATCCACCATTCATTTCACTACCAGTTCCAACCATTGTTAAAACTGTACCAACAGGAATAGGCTTAACCATACATTCGTTTTGTTTAACATAATATTCTTCCCATGGATCAACACTAGAATCTAGGTTAACAGATGCTGATACACCTTTAGCGTAATCTATTACAGAACCTCCACCTACAGCAAGTATTAAATCAATTTTATTATCTCTTGCGATTTTAATACCTTCATATAGCTTTGAAGTTGTAGGATTAGACATAATTCCTGCATCCTCAAAAATGTTTTTATTACATTCCTTTAATATTTGAATAACTGCATCGTAGATTCCATTCTTTTTAATTGAACCTCCACCATACATTAATAAAACATTTTTACCATAGTTATTTAATTCAGTTTTTAAATTGCTTAAGGCATCCTTACCAAAATATAATTTGGTAGGATTGTAATACATAAAGTTTCCTCTCATATTTAACATCCTTTCAATTATAATTATTTACTAAATTTATGATATACAAATTTACCAGTTTTAGTCATTTCAGGTGCAAAAACCAATAAAAATTGCACCTCAAAATTGTTTTTTGGCGTTTCAAGTGCAATTTTCTTAATATTTATCATCATATTTTAACATTCTTAATTTATGCTGATAATATTTATAATTTGGGAATGCATTTTCTAATATTTTATAAAATCCATCTTGATGATTTAAAAAATAGAAATGTGCTAATTCATGATAAATAACACTTTTAATTAATATTGGTTCATATTTACATAATTTAGTAGAAAAGCCTATTCTATTTTCTTTTGGCTTACAGATACCAAAATATGTTTTAACATTCTTATAATTAACATTTATTATTTTATTAATATGCAAAGCTGACTTTGCTTCTTCTAAATATCTATTAATAAAATGAGATAAACATTCTTTATAATATGCATGAACTAATTTAGATGCATCTTCTTTTTCTTTTTTATGAATGATGATATATTCGCCATCGCAGATGACATATGACATATCATCATCTATTATTTCTTTTATTTCATATTCTTGACCAAATAAATGTAATTTATTAGATATTTTAATTTCTTCTTTAACATTCATTTTCTCTATTGTCTTTTTAATGAAATCATAAGAATTATTTAAATATTTTTCAATTTTTTTATTATCTAGTTTAATTGGTGTAGTTATGTTAATTATATTATTTTCCTTAACTCTAATATATATTCTTCTATTTCTAGGTTTTAAAATAACATTAACATATAAATCTAAATCTCTTATTTTAAATTCTATCATAATTATTCTAATCTCAACAAATCATATGGTTCTAGCTTCTTATCACAATAGAAATATAATCTTTGTAGTGGGTGTCTTGCCGCATCTACAGGATTTCCATCCATATCATATATTTCTTTAATAGGTATTATAAATGTTCCATTAGGACCAAATACTTCAATATTTGAATTAGGAACAAAATAATTTCTTTGTTCAATATAAGCTATTTTCTTTTCTTCATCATATGATTTTACTATGCCAATAAAATCTTTTGTAGGAACAGTTAAATTTAAGTCATATAATTGTTCTTCAATTGTTGGCTCATGGAATAAAAAGCCTGTTGCTGTAAGTCTATTTTCAGCTTTTGATATAGCATTTATATATTTATCAAAATCTTTAACAGTTCCAGTTGATTCATATTCATCTATTATATTTCTATATGCGTTTACTACTGTGGCAATATAATGAAGTGATTTCATTCTACCTTCAATTTTAAATGAATTTACACCAATATCCATTAATCTAGGTATTGCAGTTATTGCACATAGATCTTTAGATGACATCGCAAAATAATCACCTTCAGGATTATATATTTTACCATCATTAATTAAATCATAACACCATCTACAAGAATGAGCACAGCCACCTCTATTGGCATCTCTATTTGTCATATTATTAGACAACATACATCTACCACTATATGATACACACATACCACCATGGATAAATGCTTCTATATCTAATTTAGTATTCTTTCTAACATCTTCTATTTCATCTAATGATAATTCTCTTGATAATACTACTCTATTAACATTATATTTTTCATAAAATTTAATAGCTTCAGCATTAGATGTTGAGCACTGTGTTGATACATGTGCTTCCATCTTTGTATTTTCTTTAACTAATTTCAAAATATATAAAGATGAAGCAATAATACAATCTACACCACATGCCTCTAATTCTTTTAAATATTTTAAAATACCTTCAGTATCATTATTATGCATAACAATATTACATGTTACATGGATTTTAGCATTATGCTTGTGGGCAAAATCACAGCCTTCTTTTATATCTTCAATTGTAAAATTAGACGCTCTAGATCTTAATGAAAACTTTAAGCCACCAATAAATACTGCGTTGGCACCATAAAGTATAGCAACCTTTAGCTTTTCTAAATCTCCGGCAGGAGCTAATAATTCATATTTCATTTCTTTAACTCCTCCTTTAGATATACTGTATCATTATTTTTAAATCCTTCTTGGATATTTAATTTTAATTCATTTAATTTTAATAAGGCTTCTTCCTTATTAATTTCTTTCTTATTTAATTCATTAAATAACTTTAGAACTTCAATGTATTTACCAAATTCAACAAAATTAGAATCTAAATATAAATATTTTAAATAATCTAAATTATCTAGTTCATCTAATAAAGAAATTACATATGATCTTAAAATATATGTACCATTTGAATTTTCTGATACTGGCATATAATCTTCTCTAGTAACTTCTTTTAAATAGCCTTCTTTTGGCATTTTAATGCCTGTTTTATTTTCATATAAAGATAATAATTTTCTTTTTGAATAAAACATTATTTTATGACCAAAGCCATAATATATTAATGGCGCATTAGTTTTTTCGTATGCATATTTAATATCATTTAATGTTATTTCAGATGATAATTGATATGCATCAAAATGACATTCATTTAAAAGACCTAAATCTAGGTAATTAGTTATCATTGTTTCTGGGTTATAAATAATTTTATTAGATAAACCCATCTCTATTAAGATATTACATACACCTAAATCTGATACATAATAATAAACATCAGAATTATATTTTTTTAAGAATTCTTTAATTTCTAATATATCAGATGGATGATGTATTTTATTAATTCCTAATATTGCCTTTTTATTATTCTTTTTGATTAAATCTAGGGCTAAATCAAGATTAATATCTTCTTTATAGCATACTGAAAAGGGCTTTAACATTAGAATAAAGCCATCAGCATAACTTATTAAATTATTTAATTCATCATTACTATAAATAGCTGATATTATCTCCATAATTTATTACCCCTTTATTGGCTGTAAAAATCCATGTCTCCATGGATTTATATTAATATCTAAATGAGCCTTTGTTCTTACCTTTACCCTTGTGTGCCTTTTGTGGCTTTGCGATACCTTGGTAATTACCAGCCTTAACCTGGCTTTGAAGACGTTTGGCATCATCTTCGTTCATATTTTTCATTTGCTTCATTTGTTGTTTCATTTGAGATAATGTTTCTCTTAAACGATTAACCTCTTGAATAGATCTACCTGAACCTTTAGCGATACGATCTCTTCTCTTGAAATCTCTATCGATTAATTCTGGGTGTTTTCTTTCCTCTTCAGTCATTGACCAAATGATAGCTTCTATTTTATCGAATGCTCTATCATCAACATTATTTAAGGCAGCCTTCATTTGACCCATACCAGGTAGGAAGCCGATAATTTTAGATAATGAACCCATTCTCTTTATCATCTTAAATTGCTTAATTAAATCATTGTAGTTGAAAGATTCTGACATCATTCTTTCAGCTGCAGATTTCATTTCATCCTCATCAATGTTTTCTTGAACTGTATCAATTAAGCTTAATACATCACCCATTCCAAGGATTCTATCAGCAAGTCTATCAGGATAGAAAATTTCCATTGCGTCTAATTTTTCACCTGTAGACATAATCTTAATAGGAATACCAGTCATTTCCTTAATAGATAAGGCAGCACCACCACGAGTATCACCATCAAGCTTTGTTAGGATAATACCTGTAATATCTAGTTGTTGGTGGAATGATAATGCAACATTTACTGCATCTTGACCAGCCATCGCATCTACTGTTAATAATATTTCATCAGGATGAGCAATATTTTTAACATTTTCTAATTCTTGCATTAGCTCGTCGTTGATTTGAAGACGACCTGCAGTATCGATAAATACTAAATCGCAACCTTCTTCTTTAGCTTTCTTTAAACCTTCTTCAACGATTTTTTCGGCCTTAACCTTAGTTCCCATTTCAAATACAGGAACACTAATAGATTTACCTAATGTTACTAATTGATCTACAGCTGCTGGTCTATAAATATCTGCCGCAATTAGCATTGGTTTTTTCTTTAGCTTTTTTCTATAGAATAATGCCATTTTACCAACTGCAGTTGTTTTACCTGCACCTTGTAAACCTACTGCCATAACAACAGTCATACCATGTTCTTTAATTTTTAGGTCTACCGCTTCATCACCAAGTGTCTTTTTTAATTCATCACGAACAACCTTAACTACTTGTTGACCAGGATTTAAGCCCTTTAAGATTTTTTCTCCTAGAGCTTGTTCTTTTATATTAGCTAAAAACTTTTTAACAACTTTATAATTGACATCTGCTTCAAGTAAAGATAATCTTACTTCTTTTAGCATTTCATCAATATCATTTTCATTTAGTTTGCCTTTACCTGTTAATCTTCTTAGGCCCATCTGAAGACGTGAGCTTAGACTATCAAATGCCATATTATTCCTCCCATAAAATGTTTAGGATTTTATCCTTTGTTTTTTCATCAATTTCTAATTCTTTGATTTTTTTGATTTTAGATTGAAGATGTAAATTAGATTCGAAATTAATTAATGCTTCATTAACTCTTTTTAATTGGTCATGAATAGCATTTCTAGAAATATTATAATTCTCAGCTATTTCAGCTAAAGAAAGGTCCATATAATAATAGTCCTCAAAATATGTTCTTTGTTTATCTGTTAATAAAGAACCATATATGTCATATAATTCTATAATTTCTTCTCTCTTTAAATCTTCCATAATTATTCCTCAAAAAAGTCAGCAAATAAACCATATAGGTATTGTTCAATATCAAATACCTCAAGATCATCTACTCCTTCGCCAAGTCCAATATATTTAATTGGAATACCCATTTCATGACGAATAGCTAAAACAATACCACCCTTAGATGTTCCATCAAGCTTGGTTAATATTACTCCTGTAACATCTGTAGCTTCCTTGAAAGCCTTAGCTTGACTCATACCATTTTGACCTGTAGTGGCATCAATAACAAGTAATGTCTCATGTGGTGCATCAGGCATTTCCTTTTGTAATACTCTTTTCATCTTAGATAATTCATTCATAAGATTAACCTTATTTTGAAGTCTTCCTGCAGTATCACAAAGTAAAATGTCATAATTTTCTTTCTTAGCCTTCTGAATAGCTTCAAACATAACACTAGATGGATCAGAACCATCTGGTTTAGTTACGATATCTACACCTACTCTTTTTGCCCATACATCTAATTGGGCAATAGCGCCAGCACGGAATGTATCCCCGGCAGCAAGTAAAACTTTTTTACCTTGTTGTTTATATTGATTTGCGATTTTAGCAATTGATGTAGTTTTACCTACACCATTAACACCTACAAATAAAATAACTGATAATCCATTCTTATTTAATGCTAAATTAGCATTAACAATTTCACCATTTAAATAAATTTCAAACATTCTATCAATAATCATTTCTTCTAATGTTTTAATATCATCTATCTTTTTATGGTAAACTTCTTCCTTTAAGCCTTCAATAAAATCTATAACTGTATCAACACCGATATCAGCCATAATAAATACTTCTTCTAATCTATCAAATAAATCATCATCTATTTTTTCACTAGATGACAATATTTCTTTTAAGCTTGCTAGAGCACCTTCTCTAGTTTTATGAAGACCTAATTTATATTTTTCTTTTTTCTTTTTATCTTTTCTCTTAAATAAATCAAAAAATCCCATATTTCTCACCACGTATCAAAAAGATTATATCACACAAAAATGTTTATTTAAATAAAAGATTAAAAAAAGCTGTCACCAGGACAGCTATTTTTACTCTTGTTTTGTCTTTAATTTATTATATTCATCGACACTTAAAATATTCTTACATTTTGGATAATTTGAACATCCGTAAAAATAATTTCCTTGATTTGAACCAAATCTTGCTTGTCTTTTTACGATATGACCAACATTACATTTTGGACAAATAACATTATCATTTTCATTATATGTCTTATCTAATTCTGGTGCAGGTGCTGATTTAGTTGCATTACACTTATTAGAACAATATAAATTACCTTCACTATCCTTTAACATTACTGAACCGCAATTTGGACAAGTCTCAGTTGTAGGTAAGTCATTGTAGATTGCTCTACACTTAGGGAAATTAGAACAAGCATAGAATTTATTACCCTTATTCTTTCCACGTGATGCAATTCTTTCAATTAAATGTCCTGTCTTACATTGTGGACATGCACATTCAACTGGTTTTACTTCATTACATTTATTAGAACAGTATAAATTACCATCATTATCCTTTAACATCATTGAACCACAATTTGGACATACCTCATTTGTAGGTAAGTCATTATAAATTGTTTTACATTTTCTAAAATTCTCACAAGAATAGAAAATATTACCTTTATTCTTTCCTGTTTTTGCAGTTCTTCTAAAGATATGATGTGTCTTACATATTGGACATATAATACCTGTATCTTGTGACTTTTCTTCTTCCTCTTTAACAATGTAGTTACAATGAGGATAATTATTACAAGATTTGAATTCACCAAATTTACCAAATTTAATAGCAATAGGATTTCCACAAATTGGACATTTTTCGTCAGTCATAATTGGATATTTAGCATCCATATTTTTAACTGCGTTGTTATATAGTGGCTCAAAGCTATCGTAAAAATTCTTTAATTCAGCTTTTTCATCAACATCACCAGACGCAATTGAATCTAGGTCAGCTTCCATATTGGCTGTATATTTAACATTAATAATATCACTGAAGAATTCTTGTAGCTTTTCAGTTGTTAAAATACCTTGTTCAGTTGGAATTAAGCTCTTCTTTACAACCTTAACATAAGCTCTCTTAGGATCTTTTAGGGTTTGGATAGTTTGTGCATATGTAGAAGGTCTACCTATACCTAAATCTTCCATTTCCTTAATTAGAGTGGCTTCTGTATATCTCTTCTTTGGTTCTGTTTCCTTATCAAGAATAGATATATCTATTGCGTTATATGATTCATTAACCTTAAATGTAGGTAATAATGAATTATTATCTTCATCAGATTTGCCATATACCTTTAAATAACCATCAAATACTAATTCAGATCCTGTAGTTGACCATGTTGAATCAGTATTATTAAATTCAACCTTAGTCTGATTAAATATTGCATTAGACATTAAAGATGCTAAAGTTCTATTATAGATTAGCTTATATAATTTATATTCTTCATCAGTTAAGAATGACTTTATAGAATCAGGTGTTCTTTCAATTGATGTAGGTCTTATACCTTCATGAGCATCTTGCATATTCTTTTGATTCTTATTTTTAACTGTACCTAAATATTTAGGCCCAAATTTAGCTAAGATATAATCACCACATTCTTTAACAAAGCTTGTAGCAAGTCTTGTAGAGTCAGTTCTCATGTATGTGATTAAACCTGTAAGACCTGAATCAATCTTTTTACCTTCATATAAAACTTGAGCAATTCTCATTGTTCTTGTCGCATCAAAATTTAATTTATTAGATGCATCTTGTTGTAATGTAGAAGTTGTATATGTAGGCATAGATTGTCTAGTGATTTTTTTACTAGATATATCAGATACAACAAATGATAATAATCTAGATTTTAAATCCTCTAATACTTTTCTATCAGTTATTCTATTCTTTGAATCAATATTCTTTCCATTAATGGAATCTAATTTTAATTTAAATGTTCCAAAGTTAGCTTCCATCTCATAATATTTAGTAGGAATAAAAGCCTTAATTTCTTTTTCCAAATCAACTATTAGCATTAATGCTACAGATTGAACACGACCAGCTGATGGAGACTTAATTTTTCTTTGTAAAAGCTTAGATAATTTAAATCCTATGATTCTATCAGTTAATCTTCTAGCCTCTTGGCTCTTAAACATTTGTAAATTAATTTTATGAGGTGTTGCTAGTGCAGCTTCTACTGCAGGCTTAGTAATTTCATGAAATTCAATTCTATTATTATCATCTAGGTTTAAACCTAAGTTAATTGCTAGATGGTAAGCAATAGCTTCTCCTTCACGGTCGGGGTCGGTTGCAAGATATACAAGATTACCCTTACAAGCCTTTTTTAATTCTTCAACTAATTTAGCTTTTTGAGGCATTATTTTATATGAAGGGATAAAGCCCTTTTCAATATCAATTCCGAGACCATCTTTTCCTGTAGTTGTTAAATCAGAAATATGACCTTTAGAAGATAATACCTTATAATCTTTACCTAAATATGATTCAATTGTATGAGATTTACTTGGAGACTCAACGATTATTATTTTTTGCATATTCATTTTACCTCCTTCGCTTTTCATAATCTTATTTCAATTTAATATAGATGTCAAGGCAAAATTTTCCTATATCCTTATATAAAATATATATAATATTTTATGATTTTTTCATTATTTTTTCATACAAAAAAGCACTTTAAAAAACTATTAAAAAGGCATTGAATGTTTTTGTTCAATGCCATATTTTTTATAAAAATTCTTTATTATCGAATGCATCTCTTAAGATTTGTTGCATATCTTCAACCATTGGTACTCTAGGGTTTGCAGGAGAACATTGATCCTCATAAGCTAGGTATGATAATTTTTCAACTTGTGACATATAATAATCTCTATCTAAGCCTTGAGATTCGAAATTCATTTTAATTCCAACCCTCTTAGCAAGCTCACCACAAGCCTTTGCGTAAGACTCAACGCCCTCTTCTACGGTTTTAGCAGGAAGACCTAATACTCTTGCGATTTCTGCATATCTTTCATCTGCACGGTAATAATTATATTTAGGCCATGTAGATAGCTTTTGAGGCTTTTGGCCATTATATCTTATTGTATAAGGTAATAATATAGCATTAGCACGTCCATGAGGAACATGGAATTCAGCACCAACCTTATGAGCCATTGAATGGTTCATTCCTAAAAAAGCATTAGCGAATGCCATACCAGCAAGACATGATGCATTATGCATTTTTTCTTTGGCTTCCATATCATCAGCACCATTTTTATATGAGCGTTCTAAATATTCAAATACCATCTTAATAGCTTGAATAGCTAAACCATCAGTAAAATCATTAGCTAATGTTGATACATAAGCTTCTGTAGCATGTGTTAAAACATCCATTCCTGTATCAGCACAAATTGTTTTTGGTAAATTCATAACAAATGCCGGATCAATTATAGCAACAGTTGGAGTTAGTGAATAATCTGTTAATGGATATTTTTTATGTTCTTCAGCATCAGTAATTACCGCAAATGGAGTAACCTCAGATCCAGTACCTGATGTTGTTGGAATACACACTAATTTAGCTTTTTTACCTAATTCAGGATATTGGAAGGCTCTCTTTCTAATGTCCATAAATTTTTGTTTTAAATCATCAAAATTAACTTGTGGTTGTTCATAGAATAACCAAATACCCTTAGCACAATCCATTGCTGAACCACCACCAAGTGCGATGATTGTATCAGGTCCAAATGATCTCATTAGGGCAACACCCTTTTTAACTGTTTGGATAGATGGATCTGGTTCAACATCACAGAATAATTGATATGGTACCTTTGGAGTTCTTTGTTGTAATTGATCAATTACCTTTTGAACATAACCAAGTTCAACTAAAGATCTATCAGTAACAATTAAAGCCTTCTTCATTTCTTTCATTTGATGTAAATATTCAATTGAATCTCTTTCAAAATAAATCTTTGATGGAATTTTAAACCATTGCATATTATTTCTCCTTCTACCAACTTTTTTAACATTTAATAAATTAAGTGGGCCAACATTACCAGCTACTGAATTGTGTCCATAAGAACCACATCCTAGTGTTAATGAAGGAATAAATGAATTATATACATTTCCAATTCCACCAAATGTTGAAGGTGAATTACAAATAATACGAATTGCAGGTACTAAATCTCCAAATTGTTTACATAATTCTTGTGAAGCAGTATGAATTGCAGCACTATGTCCTAAACCATTAAATTCAACCATTTCTTTAGAATACTTTAATCCTTCTTCAGTTGAATTTGATTTAATCATTGCTAAAACTGGAGACAGCTTTTCTCTTGTTAATGGTTCATCGATTCCAACATGAGCACATTCAGCAATTAAAATTACTGTCTTTTTTGGAACATCAAATCCAGCTTCATGTGCAATCCATGTTGCATATTTACCAACTATATTTGGATTTAATTTAGCATTTGGATAATCTTCTTTTGAATTTACGCCAAACATAAATGATTCAAGCTTTTGTTTTTCTTCTTTATTAACAAAATATACACCATATTTTTTAAATTCAGCTTTTACAGTATCATATATTTCTTTATCACAAATAACAGCTTGTTCAGATGCACAAACCATACCATTATCAAATGATTTTGACATAATTACATCATTAACAGCTTGTCTAATATTACATGTCTTTTCAAAATATGCAGGGACATTTCCGGCTCCAACACCTAAGGCAGGCTTACCACATGAATATGCAGCTCTTACCATCGCGTTACCACCAGTTGCTAAAATAGTCGCAACGCCAGGGTGATTCATTAATAATGTTGTTGCCTCAAGTGATGGATGTTCTATCCATTGAATACAATTCTTTGGAGCTCCAGCCTTAATAGCTGCCTCATATACTATCTTTGCAGCTTCAACACTTGATTTTTGAGCACTTGGATGGAAACCAAAAATAATTGGGTTTCTTGTCTTTAAACAAATTAATGATTTAAAGATTGCAGTTGATGTTGGGTTTGTTACTGGAGTTATACCAGCAATAACACCTACTGGTTCTGCAATTTCAGTCATCCCTGTTACATCATCTTCATTAATTATTCCAACAGTTTTTAGGCGCTTCATATTGTGTGTTACATATTCACACGCAAATAAGTTTTTAGTTGCTTTATCTTCAAATACTCCACGTCCTGTTTCTTCTACAGCTAATTTAGCTAGCATACCATGCTGATCTAAGGCAGCAACTGATGCCTTAGCTACTATATAATCTATTTCCTCTTGATTAAATCTAGCATAATCATCTAATGCTTTTAATGCATTATTGACTAATGCGTCAACTTCCTCTTTTGGACTTAATACTTTCTCATCCATAATCATATACCTCCATTTTAAATAGAATCCCTACAATTTGATTATAATCAAATTATCAACATAAAAATAAAGTAAGCGTTTTAAGAAAATATTGAAAACGTTTAAAAATAAAAAAGAGCATTATTTATTAAATAATACTCATTCTTTATCTTCATCTTCATTAAACAAATCTAATGAGATTTGTCTAGATTTAAGTAATGCCTTTTTTACTGGATCAAATGATCTTCTATGAATTTTACATGGTCCAAATTTTTCTAATGCTTCCATATGAAGCTTAGTTCCATATCCTTTATTATGCTTAAATCCATAATTAGGATATTTAATATCCATCTTATCCATATAATGGTCTCTTGATACTTTAGCTAAAATAGATGCGGCAGCTATAGAAGCCGATAATGCATCACCATGAATAATTGATTTATTATTCTTTTTTAACTCTCCTAATGGCATTGCGTCAATTAATATATAATCTGGTTCTACCTTTAAGCCCTCTATAGCCTCTAGCATTCCTTTTTTAGTTGCTTCGTATATATTTATCTCATCAATTGTCTTCTCGTTAATAAAAACGACATTATAAGCAACAGCGTTTTTGACAATTATCTTATATAATTCTTCTCTTTTCTTTTCGGATAATTGTTTTGAATCATTTATACCATCAATTCTTAAAAATGGTGGTAGGATACATGCGGCAACTACTACAGGTCCGGCAAGTGGGCCTCTACCTGCTTCATCTACACCACAAATAGCTTCAAAGCCCATATCATATAATTCTTCTTCATATTTATAAAGATTAATTTCTTTCTTCTGGCTTTTCATAGCTCATCCTTCCAATCTTTAAATCCCTTAATTCATTTAAAAAAATCTTTTCAGCTCTATCTAAATCAGGGATACCACCTTTTAATATACATCCTCTTTTTATAGCGATGGTGTCTAATAATTCATAACTATCTTTATTTATATCATCTAGATTGTATCTAGTTTGTAATAAATTAGGATAATTTTCTTTTAAATAATCTAATGATTTAACAACAATATCTTTTAAATCTAAGATATCATCTTTTATAGTTCCACACATAGCAAGCTTTAAGCCTACTATTTCATCTTCAAACTTAGGCCATAATATACCTGGAGTATCTAATAATTCCAATTCATTAGAAACCTTAATCCAGGATTGAGTCTTAGTAACACCTGGCTTATCACCTACATTAACAGCCTTTCTTTTAGCTAGCTTATTTATTAATGTAGATTTACCTACATTAGGTATTCCTAATATCATTGCGCGAATAGATGTCTTTTTAATTCCTTTAGCTTCTCTTTTTTTAAATTCATCAGTTAATACTATTTTTGCATAAGGGATAATATTTTTAATATTATATCCAGTAATTGAATCTATATCTAAAGCCATAATATTATTCTTTTTATAATAATTGATCCAATCTCTAGTAATATTTTTATCAGCCATATCACTTTTATTTAATAATATTAATCTAGGTTTATGACCACATATTTCATTAATAATTGGATTAGTAGATGAATAAGGGATTCTAGCATCCTTTAATTCAATTACGATATCAACAAGCTTAGTCATTTGACTAATTTCTCTTTTAGCCTTAGCCATATGGCCTGGATACCATTGTATATTAAATTGATTTTCAGACATTAGAATCACATCCTTTCATTACTATATATTAATAGAACTTAATTTTATCTAGTGGGAAGATTCTCATTGTAACCTTACCAAAGATTTGTTTTTTATTAATATAACCAAATGATCTTGAATCTTGGCTATTATCTCTATTATCACCAAATACTAAATATTTTTTTGCAGGAACTATATATTCATAATAATCTTCTGCTTCTTTATCAATTTTTCCAATTGATTCATTAATTCTTTGGAATTTATCATTTCCAATTTTTTGAACTTGAACATCATCAATGAATAATTCATTTGATAATGGATAATATTTTATTTTAGAGCCTGGAATAGCTACTACTCTTTTAATGTAGAATACATCATCAACTGTGAAATTTTCATTTCTCGCATCGAAAACAATAATATCATTTTTCTTTGGCTTTCCTGCCATATAATTTGTACAAATGACATTTTGTTTAGTCGAGAATGTAGGATACATTGAATCTCCTCTTATTGTACATGGTGTAAAAATGAAAATCATTACAAATAATATTATCGCAAAAGTTTCAAATATAAAGCTTACAATATCAGTCTTTCTATCAATAAATATTAATTTATCTTTCCATTCTTTTTTATTTAAATGCATTACTAATACATAAATAAGCATTCCTCCAAAAAATATGAAAGAAGCTATTAATGATAAATAAAATATAACAACACCTATACCCTCTAAGGCACCAGAAAAGCTTCCAATAACCTTACCAAACATTAAGATTCTAGGTGCATTAATTAAAGATATTATTAGAATCAAAAATAAGCAAGATAAAGAAATCAAATATTTAATTAATATTTTTTTGATTTGTTTTTCTTTTTTATCATCAATTCTATTTGATTCCTTTTCTAAATCTTCCATTATTCATTAACTCCAAATATTTCTCTTAATTTATAATCATCTACTAATATTTCTCTTGGCTTTGTTCCACACTTAGGAGAAACAATTTGTCTTTCTTCTAGGAGTTGAACTATTCTTTGAGCTCTATTAAATCCTAGACCGAAATTATTTTGAATTGCGTTGATTGAACATGCATTACCTGCAACACAGAATTCAGCGATTGCGAATAATAATTCATCATCCTCGCCAGATGCATCCTTAGCACCAGATCCACTACCAGATTGAGATCTTGAAATAGATGCACGAAGGTCATCATGAGTAAAGATATAATCAGGTTGATATTTGTTGCATAAATAATCACAAATTGAACCAATTTCAGCATCTGAAATATACGCACCTTGAGCACGAACTGGGGCGTTATCATTTTTGATTAACATATCTCCACGTCCTAGTAAGCTTTCAGCACCTGTTTCATCTAGAATTGTAGATGAGTCAGTTGATGATGCAACACGGAAGGCAATACGGCATGGAATATTAGCCTTAATTGTACCATTAACAACATCTACTGTAGGTCTTTGAGTTGCTAAAATTACATGCATACCAGCAGCTCTTGCTTTTTGAGCTAATCTAACGATACAATCATTAACCTCTTGACCACATTGCATTACTAAATCATTGAACTCATCAACGATAATAACGATATATGGCATTGGTTCCATTGTAGGAATTTGTTTTCTCTTCTCTAAATAATCTGAAATCTTTCTTACTCTATTTCTAGCTAAAACATCATATCTTCTATCCATTTCAGCACAAGCCCACTTTAATGCTTCGGCAGCCTCTGATGGATCATCAATAACTGGTGTTGCTAGATGTGGTAAATTCTCATAAAATGTTAATTCAACCTTCTTAGGGTCAACTAATATTAATTTTAAATTTTCAGGTGAATTCTTGGCTAATAGTGATACTAAGATTGTATTAATACATACAGACTTACCTGATTGAGTCGCACCGGCAATTAGGGCATGTGGCATTGATGTAATATCTTGGAATACTGGTGTACCATCAATATTCTTACCAAGTGCTACCTTTAATGGCTTACCATCATTGATGAAATCATCAGATAAGATATCACCAAATTTAACTACATCAGCCTTATCATTTGGTGCTTCAACACCAATTGTGTTCTTTCCTGGAATAGGTGATAAAATACGAATAGATTTAACCTGTAAGTTCATTTGTAGGTTATCTGTAATTTGATTAATTTTTTTAACATTAACACCAGGAGCTAACATAATCTCATACAATGTGAAGGCAGGACCCTTAGTATAATTAATAACTTCACCATCGATAGAGAATGATTTTAATGTTTCATTAATAATATTTTTCTTTTCTTCTAGCCATGCAGGATGCTTATCAGCCTCTGACATAGAAGGCAAGAATAATTTCTTCCAAGGTACTTGATAATTTTTATATTTATCATAATCTACAACAACCTCAGGCTTCTTTTCTGTCTTTTTAGTAGGCTCAGGCATAGGCTTAGATTGTTGTGGGGCAGGTTCTGCAGGTTTTTCGGCAACAGGAACCTTTCTACCATTATCAGATAATCTAATAGCTTCTTCTATAGATAAGTTTCTATCTACGGCAGGATTACTATATGCTTCAGCCTTCTCTTCAAATTCAATATCAGGTACTGACATATCTGGCATATCGCCAAATTCTAAATTCTCAGTAACCTCTGGCTTATTAAATGATAATTCAACATCATTTTGAGGCTTAGCTTCAGTCTTATTTAAACCTGTAAGGAATGATGGAACACTAACTCTTTCAGGGTTAGGCATTCTATCTTCTGGTCTTTCAAATCTCTTTTGTTCTTCTTCAATTTCATCCATATCAATATTGATTTTGAATTCAGAATCTTCATTTTCAATTGTTTCTTTTTCTAAATCATCTAAATCAGAATAAGAGGACATAAGCCCCTCGAACATAGGAGTGTCTTCCTTCTTTTCTTGAATTTCTTTTTCTTGAATTTGTTTTTCAGTTTCCTCTAGACGATCTTCATAGCCACCACCGGCAAGCTCTCTAGCTTTTTCATTATTTAAAATTTCAAATTCATAAAATTCAGTACCATATTTTTTAATAAGGTCTTCTTTAGACATATGCTTATCAACATCTTTTCTAGCATAATCATAATCTAGGGCTAAATCTCTACTTCCAGCATTATCAATATATGCTTGTCTGTCGGCAACCCTAGAACCAAAGATTGGAGATGCAACCTTACTTGGCTTGAATTCATTTGTTTTTCTTAAATGCTCATTTGGTCTATAAACTTGAATAATTGAAAATTTTTCATCATCTTCAATGAATATTTCTTTTTTCTTTTTCTTACCAAACATCTTATTGTCCCCCAACCATCATTTTTTCTTTTGAATCAAATATAGATTCATATTTATTATTAGAATTTGAGATATAATGATGACTCATGAATTTTAAATCTTCTTTATCATCCTTTTTCTCACCAACTGAAATATCTTCTTTCATTGAATCAATTAATTCATCAACATCAGATTCAATTTCAGCATCTATATTTAAGACCTTCTTACTATAAATCTTATATGTTTCTTCACCGACAACTGAAATTATAATCATACAAAGCTTATCTAATACAATTGTCATTGTGTTATCAATTATCGCTTTTCTTACCCAAACGGCAGGATTAATTACATTAATAACCTTTTTCGCAATTCCAATTCCCTTAGTAACATCCTTTGTAACATTAAAAGCTTTCGAATTCAAAACTGATGTTGTCTTTGTTGAAATATCTTTAATAAATGATACTTTAAATTTTCTTAAAATCTTAAGACCTCTTTTATTTAATATTTCATCTACTCTAACTTGGATATAACCTAAAAGTGATACAACCTCATCAATAGTTAATTCTAATAATGGATATTTACTATTAGGATAAAAGCTTGCTGCTATACCATAAGCAAGATCACTTGTTAATTTATAACAATGACTAACCCTTGATGTTTTACCTCTTAGTTTTTTATCTTTATAACATTTTTGGGCTGCAACAATTAATTCCTTTACCTTTTGTTCAGATAAAGAATCATCTTCTGTTTTAATAATAAACTTTTTATCTCCTAGTGATGCCACAACTAAAATAGCATATAAAAGACAAATAATAGCGATACCAAAAAGAATTCCAATTAAAAAGCTTATTATGGTACCGAAATCGATATTTATTATTCCAAAAAGCTTAAATAGAAACATTTTTGTATCCTCCAACAAATTATATTATATTATAATATAAATCAAATTTAAAGATGTTCGACAAGAATTGAAAAAAAATTAACTTAATTATATAATAATTATGGTGAAAAATATGAATTATTTATGTATTTCTGATTTTGATGGAACATTAATAAAGAAAGATAAATCTATATCTAATTATACAAAAGAAATAATAGATTTATTTACAAAAACTAATAATTTTATAATTATTAGTAATTCTTCTTTTGATGAATTAAAATCATTTAAAAATAAATATAATTTAAATATTGATTTATTCTCTATTTCTGACTTGAAATTATTAATTAATAATGAAGAAAAAAATTATATTATTGAAGCTAAAAAAATCAATATTTTAATCACATTATTTAAAGATTATATCTATACTGCATATAACGATAAAATTGTTTATAATTTCCAAGAAAGATTAATAAATATCTATCCTAAAAACTATAAATTAGATCATAAATTTGATGATTCTTCTTTTATAAATATCGCTATAGATATAAATAAAAAAGATGATTTTATATGCTTTTTAGAGGCAAATGACATGTCTTATGATGTAATTGGAGAAGATAAAAAAAGGTCTTTCTATAACATAAAAATGATTAATAAATCAAAGGCATTTGATTTAATATTAAGCTATTATGAGAATAAAAAAACTATAGGATTTTCTGATTCCTATAGTGATTTTAATATTATTAATAAATGTGATATAAAGGTGGCAATGGAAAATGCTGACGACTATTTAAAAAATAGTGTTGATCATATAACATCATCAAATGATAATGATGGTGTAGCATTATTTTTAAATAATATCTGCCATCTTAAGTAGATATAAGGCATTTGATGTATTTGATTTACCTTCTTTTATAATATAATCAAAATAAATCTTATCATCTTTATAATATTCATTAAAATGATAATTAATAATACCTTTAGCTTCTGTTATTTCTAAATCATGTGTAGATATTATAAATAATATACTATTATTATTTAATTTTTCAATTATTTTAAATGAAGCTTCTAATCTTTCATTTAGATTAGTTCCCTTAAATATTTCATCAATTAGGACTAGACATGGTCCTTTTTTTATTGCCTCATTAATCTTTTTCATTCTTAATATTTCAGCATAGAATGTAGATATTCCTTCTTCTAGCATATCATTAGCTCTTAAAGATGTATAAATATCTAAGTGATTTGTAGAAAAAGATTTGGCAGGAATTAATCCATTAGCATTATATAAAATTTGGGCTATGCCTATAGTTCTTAAGAATGTAGTCTTTCCGCTCATATTAGATCCTGTAAGTATTATTCCTTTATTAAATAATAAAGAATTAGAAACAGGATTTTTAATTAAAGGATGATATAGGTCATTAAATTCTATTTCATTAGAATCTGATGGAATACAATATATTTCATTATCAATTCCTATAATAGATAATGATAACATTACTTCTATATCTGAAATTATTTCAAATAATTCTTTTAATTCGTAATTGTTTTTAACCTTTTTGTTAAACAATAAAATAATATAAAAATCAATTATAAATAATGAATTACCAATAGCTTGGAATAAGAAATTATATCTAAATGATAATATATCAACTAGGTTTTTGGCTGATTTAAGCTTAGGTAATAATTCTATTATTCTTTTCTTATAATCATTTAGGTATTCTGAGTTATATTCATTATTTATATATGTATTTGATATATCTATAAATGAATCAAATAAGTTTTCATATAATGTAGCTTTAATATTAAATTGTTCACATCTTAAGAATAATTTAGAGAATATGAAATTTAATAATAGGAAAACAATTATAAATAAAGGATTTAATTTTAATGTAAATATTAGTACTAAATATATAATTGTTCCAATAAATGATAATAATGGAATTATAAAGAAGAAATTAAATTTAATTTTATTGCTTAAAGCGCTTAAAATTTCTTCTGTATCAATTTTTGAAGATTGGTTTGATATTTTGTTTATCTTAGCTTCAATATCTAAAGATTTCTCGTTTTCGGCAAGTTCTTTTAAAGCTTTTGTGTATTCTTGGTTTTTATCTTGTCCATTTTTTAATATATTAGCTAATTTAATTCTTCCTCTTTTAGTTTTAGATACATTTAAATATTGGTATAAAGAATTTTTACCAAATAAATCTAGGTCTGATTCTTTATAATCATCTTTATCTATAAAATCTATACCTGTATCAAAGAAGGTATTTAAATCATGTTCTCTTCTTTTTTTATGTTTATTATAAACTTCCTTTTTAATATTTAAAAATAATAAGTGATTATAATATCTATTTGTAAATAATAAAACAATAATGAAAACTAAAAAAGATATTCCTGACAATATTCCATATAACAAGAATTCTTGTAAAGAAAATAACATAATAACAAATACTACAACAGTTATTGCTATAATAATTCTAATAATTGATGTAGTAAGTGTTATTTTTTTATATTTATTAATATTTTCTTCTAAGTTTTGTTCTTCCTTAAAAATTATCATATAATCTCCAAAATAAAAAGGTAGGAATTGATATTCCTACCTAATTATACAGTATCTTATTTTACTTTTAAAGGTTTAATCTTCCAAATGTCTTCATTATATTGCCTCATAGTTCTATCTGTAGTGAAGAAGCCTGATTTTGCAGTATTAATGATTGACATACGTAACCATTTATCTTGATCCTTGTATAATTCATTAATCTTTTCTTGAGCCTTAATATAAGAATCAAAGTCCTTTAAAATGAAATAGTTATCAGAATAAATTAGATTATTTCTAATATCTACGAATTCATTTCTATCTACTCTTTCGAAGAAGCCATTAGTTAATTGATCAATAACCTCTTTGATTCTTGGGTCATTTTGATAATAATCCATTGGATTATATCCACCATGCTTATAAGAATCTGTTACTTCTTTTGCGTCCATACCGAAAATAACGATGTTATCATCACCAACTAAATCCTTGATTTCAACGTTAGCACCATCTAGAGTACCAATAGTGATAGCACCATTCATCATGAATTTCATATTAGATGTTCCTGATGCTTCTTTTGATGCTGTTGAAATTTGTTCAGATACGTTAGCTGCTGGTATGATTGTTTCAGCATATGTAACATTATAATTAACAACGAATACAACCTTTAATAAATTATTTGTTTCATAATCATTATTAACCTTATCAGAAATTGTGTTGATTAATTTAATAATCTTCTTTGCGAATGCATATCCTGGAGCTGATTTAGCACCAAAGATAAATGTATGTGGATGATAATTAGCTTTAAATTCAGGATCTGATTTTAAGCGATTATATACATACATGATATGTAGGGCATTCATTAATTGTCTCTTATATTCATGTAATCTCTTAACTTGTACATCAAAGATTGAATTTGTATCTAAAGATATACCTTGAGATTTGAAAATTTGATTAGCTAATGCTACCTTTCTAGCATCCTTCATAGCTTTAAACTTAGCTTGAATCTTTTTATCATCAGCATATGATAATAATTTAACTAATTCATTTTCAGGATCCTTAACCCAATCAGGACAAATCTTATTCAAGATCTCAACTAATTCTGGATTAATATGTAAGCACCATCTTCTATGAGTGATACCATTTGTCTTATTATTGAATTTACCAGGATAATAATCATTAAATACCTTCATTTCGATATTCTTTAAGATTTCAGTATGTAATGCGGCAACACCATTTACACTAAATGAACCATGAATAGCCATATTAGCCATATGAACTCTATTATCCTTTATAATAGCCATTTGATATGCTTCATGAGAATTTGGACCAAACTTTTCAGCAAATTCTAATTGTAATCTTCTATTGATTTCTTCTGTAATTGTATAAATTCTTGGAAGTAAACTCTTAAAGATATGTATAGGCCATTTTTCTAATGCTTCAGCAAGAATTGTATGGTTTGTGTATGCACAACAATTCTTTGTGATATTCCATGCATCCTCCCACTCTAAATGCTCTTCATCAACTAGAATTCTCATTAATTCTGGTACGATTAAAGCTGGGTGAGTATCATTGATATGGAATACTACTTTATCAGCTAAATTAGTAACTGTACCAAATACCTTCTTATGATATCTAATGGCAGAAATAACACCTGCAGATACAAAGAAATATTGTTGTTTTAATCTTAATACTTTACCTTCATCAGTATCATCATTAGGATATAACATTGAAGAAATTTCTCTTAAATTTCTGTGATATGTGAATGCATCATGTTCAGGATATACATCAGCTGGTTCAGCACTCCAAAGTCTTAATGTAGATACAATCTTATTGTTATCACCAATAATAGGCATATCATATGGAACTGCCTTTACATATTCAGCATTTTTATGCTTAACACTTAATTGACCATTTTCAGTAGACATTTCAATATAACCATAGAATGGAATTTCTACTGCTGAATCTTCTTTTCTGATTTCCCAAACGTTTAAATCCTTTAACCAACGGTCAGGATGTTCAACTTGGTAACCATGCTTAATACCTTGTTCAAAGAAACCATAACGGTATCTAATACAGTTTCCGGCAACAGGTAATCCTAAAGATGCAACTGAATCCATGAAGCAGGCAGCAAGTCTACCTAAACCACCGTTTCCAAGACCAGCATCAGCCTCTTGGTGTTCAACTTCATTTAAATCAAGTCCTAATTCATCAAATGCTTTTTTAACAACTGGATATACCCCAGCGTTCATTAAGTTATTTGTAATCATTCTACCCATTAAAAATTCCATTGAGAAATAATATACTCTTCTAGCCTTAGAATCTCTAATAAGTTTATTTGTATTATGCCAATCTGCTGCAATATAGAATCTTAACATTTCACCTAATACAACATATTTTTGATATGCTGTAGAGTTTTCAAATTCTACTGCATAATTATTTTCAACATTTTGAACGAATGCCTTCTTAAATGTCTCGACATCATTAAAAACAGGATAATTCATAATCTTTCCTCTCCTTATTATAAAAATACTTTTTATAGCCTTATTTTAACACAATAATTTTATATTTTTTTAGTAAAGCGTTTTACATTTATTTATTATCTATAATAAATAGCCTTACTTTTTTGTTTTCTTTGTTGTGGTTTTTCTTGTTGTAGTCTTTTTAACTGGCTTTTCTTCTTTAACCTCTTTTACCTCTGCTTTATTAAATCCAGATTTTAAGAATACAATTCCTAGAGGTGGAATAGTCATTAAAATAGATTTTGGTTGATTATCTTGCCAATAATCTTCTACCTTTAAAGGATATGGATTAACTCTATTTGAACCACCATAGATATCTCTATCTGAGTTCATTATTTCTTCATAATAATCACAATCCTTTACACCAATACGATAGTTATCATATGTATTTGGTGTACAGTTCATAACAACAATAATATGATCTTTCCAATCATTCGCGTATCTAACAAATACATATAATGATTGATCACAATTATCAGCTTGAATCCATTCGAATCCTTCTGGGTTAAATTCTTTTTCCCAGAATGCTTTTTCTTTCTTATACATTGTTGTTACTTCTTTTACATATCTAAATGATGCATCATGATTAGGGTATTGTAAAATATTCCAAGGTAATTCTTTTTCATAATGCCATTCATCATATGATGCAAGCTCGTTACCCATAAATAATAATTTCTTTCCTGGGTGACCAATTAAATATCCAATTAATAATCTATAATTTGCAAACTTTTGCCATTCATCACCTGGCATCTTATTTAATAAAGATCCCTTCATGTGAACAATTTCATCATGGCTTAAAGGTAGACAAAATTGTTCATTATAATAATATGCCATAGAGAATGTTAATTGATAATGATGATACTTTCTATAAACAGGGTCTAGTTTGAAATACTTTAATGTATCATTCATCCAACCCATATCCCACTTATAATTAAATCCTAAGCCACCAATTCCAGATGGCTTTGTAACATTAGGGAAGCTTGTAGAATCTTCTGCCATTAAAAGTACTCTATCATCTTTAGCAAAAATATGAGATGATAAATCTCTTAAGAATTGACATGAGCCCTCATTAACGCCTCTATTTACGTTTCCTAACCAATAGATTAGATTTCCTACGGCATCTACTCTAAAACCATCAATATGGTAATAATTCATATAGAATAAGGCATTTGAATATAAAAATGATCTAGTGATTCCTTTACCTAAATCTAGGTTTACTGTACCCCATTCTTTATTTTCTCTATCTTCTTCTTTTTGGTATTCATATAAGAATGTTCCATCTAGCATATAAAGACCATGAGCGTCTTTACAAATATGTCCTGGTACCCAGTCCATGATAACACCAATTCCGTTTTGATGTAGCTGGTCAACAAACCACATAAAATCTTTAGGTACACCATATCTTGGAGTGATTGCGTAATAACCAGTTCCTTGGTAACCCCATGACATATCTAGTGGATATTCATAAACAGGCATTACCTCTACGTGAGTGTATCCAAAATCTTTTAAATAGTCTATAAGCATTGGGGCAACTTCATTAAACATATTGAATTCGCCATCTGGTTTTCTCTTCCAGGAACCCATATGCATTTCATATATTAATAAAGGCTTATCATATGTCTTTGGATGAGTATACATCCATACATCATCATTCCATTTATAGCCATCAATATCATATACCTTTGAATCTTGACAAGGTCTAATTTGTGAATAGAATGCATAAGGATCCGCCTTATATATTCTTTGGCCATCATGAGTATCAATTAAATATTTATATCTTTGCCACTCATAGTCACCTTCTAGGTATGCATACCATACACCCTTTTCATCAACACAATATAATTCTTGTTGATTTTCAGCAAAGCCGTTCCATTCGCCAACTAGTTGTACCCTTTTAGCGTTTGGAGCGTATAATGCGAATTCACAGGCAATATTTTTTCCTTTTTCATCCTTAACAAGGTGGGCACCAAATACTTCATAAGCATTTAAGCACTTACCTTGATCATAATAATAAAGAAAATCTGGATTAATTTTTTGTCTAACAGACATATAAGTCACCCCTCTATTTATAATCGAAACACTATATTTTTATTATACAATAAAAAAAATATAGAAACAACATTATTATTATAAAGAAAAAAAGCGGAATATCATTTTATGATAATCTCCTTCTTTAACAATTTGGGTATCTAATACAGTACTACTGCATGAAGCGACAAAAGAGATCACAACAAACATAAAGATAAAAGATAAAATTAAACCTATTTTCTTCATTTCTCCACTCCCCCCTTGATAATTTTAAAAAACCATTGAATATGATTACATCATATTTTCTTTAATTATACAAAAAAATAAAAGGAGGCCAGCTTAACTGTCCTCCTTCGTGTTGATTAATATAATTACATTTTAATGGAAAAACTAAAAAAATTCATTTTGTAATAAAACATATTCTTTAAATCTTGGTAATGAAAAATCAATTTTACCCCAACTTACTTTTTGCAAAATGCCTTTTTTTAACAATTTATCCCTATATTGAGATATATTTTCCTTATTCATATTTAATTTAGCCATAACATCTGAAATTTTACCATCATCTAATGACGATAATACATTTACAAATTTTTTTTCTACTTCAGGAAGGTCAAAATATATTTTTTCATAAACATACTCTCTTAAATTTCTATCAAATTCTTTAATAACTTCTTCATCTAAAATTTTCTTGTTTTTTTCAAAAAGAACATAGCCAAGAACTTGATATGCAAATGCATATCCATTAGTTAATTTTGCCATTTTTATTGAATCTTCTTTTTTGACTTCTAGTATTTCTTCAAAAGATTCTGCAATACTAATAATGCTTAATGGGTTAATATTTATTTGTGGAGTTCTATATAAGAAAGTCAATGATTTCTCATTTTGTAAGCTTCTAACATTCTCAAAAAGGCCTGTCATTAATAAAAATAATGGGTAATCTTTTCTAATAAATATTTGATATTGTTGTACAAATGTTTTCACATTTTGATTTTTAGAAATATCATCAATACATATTAATACTTTTTTGCCTTTATTCTTTATAATATCAAGCATCTTTTCAATCAAAGTAATTACATTTGATACAGGTTTATCACCTGAAATTGAAATTGAGAATCCTTTGAAAGAGAAACTGAAATCTTTTTTTAAAAATTTGAATTTTGAATTACTTTGCTCATAAATGCTACTTGCCAAATATTCTAGCATATCAGTTTCAGGATTCAATTCAACTACAATCCAATCATTCATTTTTGAAAAATACTTTGCTATTCTAGTTAATAAGACTGTTTTACCAGAGCCTCTTACTCCTGTAATTAAACTAGCAGTAGAAACTGGATTTAATGATAAAAGATTATCTTTTATTAAATCAAATTGATTAGAATTACTAATCATAGATTTTGGTTCTTTTCCAAACACTAAAGAAAAAGGATTTTGCTTCATTTTTACCTCCATTCATACTTTATCATACTTTTTATTTCTATTCATACTTTATCATACTTTTGTTTGAAAATCAATAATTTAAATAATTGGGCATATCGTCATTAATATAAAGTGCCATTTTAGTATTTCTAATTTTAAAAAAGACATCCCTCTCGAGATGTCATTTTAATAAATTAATCTAATTTAGGTAACATACCTTTATATTTAGATTCTGTTGAATTCTTTAAAGGTGTTTCTTTTTGACTTATAGCAACCATTGATTTAGCCTTATTAGGTGATGTGATTGTACCAGCACCTGAAACGCAGCCCATTGGACATGCCATACCTTCAAGTAGGTAGCCATCATATTTACCATCTACTGCATCTTTTAACATCTTTCTACAGTTATCAAGGCCTTGAGCAGCAAATACTTTAATTTCTCTTTCTGGTGCAATCTTTTCACAAGCATTAACAACAGCTTGAGCAACTCCACCCATTACAGCGAATCCTCTAGCATCAGCTGATGTTTCATTCTTTAATTCTTGAGCTTTAAGTTTTGTAAAGTCAACATCTTTAGCAATGAACATACCATTTAATTCCTCAAATGTTAATACAAAATCAACATCTGATCTAACAGACGCTCTTGAAGCCTCAAGCTTCTTTGCAGCACATGGTCCTACGAATACTATCTTACAACCAGGATGCATTTTCTTTACTAATCTCGCAGTATATACCATTGGTGTTAGTGCCATTGAAATATTATCTCTATATTCAGGATATTCCATCTTTGCCATCTTACTCCATGCAGGGCAGCATGATGTAGCCATAAATCTTAATTTATTAGGAACATTCTTTAAATAATCTTCTGCTTCTTCGATTGTACATAGGTCAGCACCAATAGATACTTCATATACACCATCAAAGCCAATCTTTGAGAAAGCATCTTCCATAGTCTTTAAATTAACCTTAGCACCATATTGACCCATAATAGCTGGAGCTACTATAGCATAGATTGGTTGTTCCGACTTAATTGTTTGAATAACCTGAAAGATTTGTGATTTATCAGCAATTGCACCAAATGGACAGTTAACCATACACATACCACAAGATACACACTTATCATAATTAATCTTTGCCTTACCTGTTTCAGGATCAGATTCAATTGCGTGCATACCACAAGCTGCAGCACATGGACGCTCTCTTTTAATTATTGCATGATATGGACATACATTTAAACATCTTCCACATTTAATACATTTATCTTGATCAATTACTGATTTACCATGATCAAAAGAAATTGCTTCCTTTGGACATACATTTTGACATGGATGGGCAAGACAACCCTCACATGCATTTGTAATGAATATTGATTCAACAGGGCATGCATTACATGCAAAATCAATAATATTGATTAATGGAGCCTCATAAAATCTTTCAGTTTTAACTGCTTCTTCAATTCCTTTAGAAATAGGCTCATGGTTTTTCTCATCTCTTGATGGTAAACCAATCGCAAGTCTTAATCTTTCAGCAACAATAGCTCTCTCCAAAAAGATAGAGCTTCTACCTACAGACTTTTCACAAATCTTATATGGTAATTCCTCTATTCTTTTATAGTCTCCGCCTTCATAGGCAAGTCTTGCGACCTCTTCAAATACCTTTCTTCTGATGGCGTTTATCTTTTGATATTGATCTAGCATAAATTCAACCCCTTATTTTTTACTACTAATACTACAATTATTTTGCTTCTTTATTATCTTTTTCTTCTTCAAAATATTTTTGAACAGATGGACCAATAGTTTTATCTATAGTTTCATTAATTTTATTCATTGATTCTACTAATCTATTGATTTTAGCCATGTTCTCATCATAATTCTTTTTAAGAACCTTTCTCTTTTTAAAGATACTTCCTTCTATCTCTTCTGGAGGTGTCATATTAAAGAAATCAACACATTTTTCACTGAATACAATTATTGAATCAACAAATTCTAATTTATTATCTAATAAAAAAACAAATCTTTCATATTGATTCAAGGCTCTAATTAAATTAGAAGAGAATTCTGTTAAATAATGTTCTAAACCAAGCTTCTTAGTTAATTCAACATTAATTCTCGCAACTAAATTAACATTTTCCTTGTAAACTATCATTTTTTCATTAATTTTTTCATTTTCTAATTTTAATTCTTCTTCAGTCATAATATCAATCAATTAATAAAAAATTAATTTACTCCTCTTTTTTATTATACTTGAAAAAGGAATAAATATAAATATTTATTTTTCTCTATGAAATGTAATACGTTTTCCTTAATAATAATAGGCAAATCATATGGTATTTTAAAATAATAATTTAATACTAAATATGAAAATGCATAAGCATCTAATTCAATATGATATGATAAATAATTATTCATATCATAATTTTTCATTTCATATCCCCATAACGTTGATAAATAATCATCATTAGATTCTATATATAAATCTTGATAATAATGTCTAAATTCATGAATTGTAAGAAATAATTTCTTCTTAAATTCTAGATTTTTCTTTAAATATAATGTCTTATTTCTATACCCAAATCCTAATGTTTCGTTATAGATTATTTTAGGCTCTTCTATATTAAATAATCCAGATAATTTCTTAATATATTTTTCAATCATACAAACAAAAAAATACGAAAATAAATTCGTATTTTATGTACAATTATCTAGTGGGTATTTAGATTATATCATCTTATTTATTTTTTTGGAATAAAGATGTGAATGTTCCTGGTAATTTAGCTTCAATTTGAATCATTTTATCCTTAAATGGATGTTTAAAATATAATTTAGTAGAATGTAACATTAATCTTTTAAATGAGTCTCTTTCACCGTATTTATCATCGCCACAAATTGGGTTTCCTAAATGATTTAAAACTACCCTTATTTGATTCTTTCTTCCGGTATCAATTAAGACCTTAACAAGGCTTAATCCATCCTTTTCTTGTAAGACCTCATAGTGAGTGATTGCCTTTTGTCCTTCACTTCTAGATACATATACCATATTATTGGCATCTTCCATTAAATTACAAATAATAGTATCACTCTTCTTAGGTAGGTGTCCCTTTACTACTGCAATATATTCTCTTGTATCAACAAAATCATTCCAATTTAATCTAAGTTTTGATTGAACAATTGGGTTTTTAGCAAATACTAATACGCCAGATGTTTCTTTATCAATTCTATGAATAACATATGGTCTATTTATCTTGGATTCTAATTGCATATATTTTAAGACATATGAGAATGCTGATTCTATTTCCTTGTCACTTTCTACAGATAATAAGCCTTGGGGCTTATCTATTGCGAAAAAGTCTTCATCCTCATAGATAATATTAATCTTTGGAGGTCTTTTCTTAGGTTCATTTTTCTTTGGAGTATCTGTGATAGGCTTTTTAGAAATTTTTACCTCATCTTCTTTAGCTAACATAAAATTATATTGCCTTACAACACTACCATTGACTAAAACCTGCTGATTAGATAATAAACTTTTTACATTATTTCTTGATGTATTTAATTTTTCTAATAAAAATTCTAATAATTCAGAAGATCTTTTAACCTTAAATACATATGTATATTCAATTTTTGGTGGTTGATTATTAAATCTATTTCTATTATTTTTCATATATACCTCAAGAAATAAAGCCACAATTGTGGCTTATTTTTATAATAGCTTTTTAGCTAATTTATCATAAATTAATTTCATTTCATCATCAAAACAAACGATGATAATTTTATTGAAATAATCAGGATATTCTTTTAAGCATGCCATAATTGTTGTTAAAGCAATTCTTGATGCTTCTTCCTTAGGATAACGATGAAGTCCTGTGCCTAAGCAAGGGAAGGCAATTGAATGGATTTCCATTCTTCTAGCCATATCGAATACTGATTTATAACACTTTTCTAATATTTTATATGATTTAGGTCCTTTATATTCATCAAGTACTGTATGTAATACTCTCTTACAAGGTAGCTTATATCCATTTGTAATTCTACAATCACCAATGTCACAGCCTGTATATAATAGACATTCTTGATTCATACCAAGACCTGCAGCTTTAAAGATTTGACCATCAATTCCGCCACCGCCAAGTAATGTTTTTGGTGCTGAATTAACGATTGCATCTACACCCCAGTTGTTGATAATATTTCCCTTTTCAATTTTAATTAAATCACTAAACACTAATTTCATACAAAATCACTCCCGAATGTTATTTTACTAATTTATTAGTATTTTGTCAAATTACTGATATTTTAGATATTATTTCTTATTTTTTTACACTATAACCAAATTTTCCTACATATTCACCTAAAGTATAATATTCACCATGGCTATATGATATTAAATTGGCATTATATAAATTAAATCTATTGTTTTCATCTAAATATTTATTATCTATTGTTACTCCTAATATATCTGCAAGTATCATATGATGAGATCCTAAAGGTATGATTTCTTTAACTTTACATTCTAGTGATACTGGGGCTTCTAATATTGTTGGAGCCTTAACATATTTTGAATCAATAGGAGTTAAATTTAGTTCCTTAAATTTATCGTGGTCTTTACCACTTTTAACACCACAATAATCACAAGCATAAGCTAGATCTTTATTAACTAAATTTACAACAAATTCATTAGTTTCCTTTATGATATTATAAGAATATCTTTCAGGTCTTAATGAGATATATAAAATTGGTGGATTTGTACAAGCATTACCACACCAAGCTACTGTGACTATATTATTTTTACCATCTTTACCTTTAGTAGATACCATTACTGCTGGTAAAGGATTTAGCATATTTCCGCCCTTCCAGTATTCCTTCATTTTTATCACCTACAATTATTATATAAAAATATAATAAAAATATAAACAAAAAAATAGGCCAATGACCTATTTATTGTTTGTGATTGTAACATCCAATTGATTGAATGGAATTTGAATATGATTTTCATCAAATGCATTCTTAAATTCTTTTAATAATTGGAAATTAACTGTCCAGTAATCAGCATTCTTAACCCAACATCTTGTTGTAATATTAATAGATGAATTAGCATATTCAGATACCTCTGCAAAGATTGGTTCATCCTTTAATACTAAATCATTATTACTCATACATTTTAGTAATAAATTCTTAGCTAAATCAACATTTGAATCATAAGATATGCTCATTACTAAATCAACTCTTCTTGTCTCCTTAACAGAGTTATTAACAATAACTCCATTAGCAAGGCTACCATTAGGAACATAGACAACTCTATTATCAGTAGTTCTAATCACTGTATAGAATAATTTAATATCTTCAACAAATCCTTTTTCACCTTGGGCAGTAATGAAATCATTTAACTTAAATGGTCTCATTATGATTAGAATAACACCACCGGCAAAATTAGATAATGTTCCTTGTACAGCAAGACCTATACCAACACCCATAGATGCGAGTACTGCCGCGATAGATGAAGTTTGAATACCTAAAAAACCAACTAAGCATAATAATACAATTATTTTAAGCGATAATCTTGTAACATTAACTAAAGCTCTAGATAATGTTAAATCTGCGTTTCTCTTTTCGAGCTTACGCATAATTCTTTTAGAGAATATATTTATAATCTTAAAAGAAATAATCATTATAATAATTGCTAAAATTATCTTAATTCCTGTAGTTAAAGACCATTCAACAACTGCGCTCCACACTTCAGGCCAATTAATTGACTTTGAATTTGATGTAGTTTCTGCAGCAGTCTCTGTAGCTTCTGCTACCTCTTCCATAATTTTATATAGCATAATACATTGCCCCTTTTAACAACAAATAGATTTTATCATTAAGATAAAATAGTATCAAGTAATAAAATTATTTTCTATAATTTCACATATTAAAGATAAGCTTTATATCCAGCATCATTAATTGCCTTTACTAAGGCATCCTTATCAATTTCTGATTCATATTTTACTACTACATTATTTTTCTTTAAATTAGCTTCTGCTTCCTTAGCACCAGCTACTGACATACATGCTTTCTCTACATGCATTTTACAATGATTACACATCATACCTTCAACATTAATTACTATTTTTTCCATATTATCCTCCTCTTTAATAATTGTGTTTTTAATAAAATCATCATCTAATTCAATCATCTTTTTAGAATTAGATTTTTTATCTAGATTAAATAAATTTAATCTTAGCGCATTTAAAACTACAAATAAACTTGAAAAGCTCATTGCTAAAGATCCATACCAAGGCTTTAATTCTATTATCCATTCTATACCTGTAAAATAGAATACTCCTAAAGCTATAGGTATTATGATTAAATTATAAAAGAATGCCCAGAATAAGTTTTCTTTTATATTTTTAAGTATTTGTCTTGATAATCTTATAGATTTAACTAAATCCATTAAACTAGATTTAATTAATATGACATCTGCAGAATCAATCGCGATATCACTACCTTTTCCAATTGCCACACCTATATCAGCTGATGTTAGAGCTAAGGCATCATTTATGCCATCTCCTACCATTATTACCTTACCTTTTTCTTTTAGCTTATTTATAACTATCATTTTTTCATCAGGTAATACATCTGATATAAAGTTATCAATATTTATATTTTTCGCAATCGCCTTGGCTGTATTTTTATTATCTCCTGTTAACATAACAGGAATTAATCCTAATTCTTTTAATTCATTAATGGCTTTAATCGAATCATCTTTTATTTTATCAGCTACTCCAACAATTCCTATTAATTCATTATCTTTGATAAATATTAATGGAGTTTTACCATCACCAGTAAGTGAATCTACTATTTTTAAATTATCATCTGATATTTTAGTTAATTCATTTGCTGATTTTAAATTAATACCATAAATAATATTAGAATTAATATTAGCTTTTACACCCCTACCTATTAATTCTTCAAAATTAGATACATCATATTTTTTATAATCATTCTCTTTTGCATAATCAGAAATAGCTTTAGCCAAAGGATGATTTGAATTATTTTCTAATGATCCAATGATATTAATAAATTCTTCTTTTTCTATCATTGGATATATATCAGTTACAAATGGCATACCATATGTAATAGTTCCTGTCTTATCTAATACAATAAAATTAGCTTTACCTGTTTCTTCTATAGATATTGCGTTTTTATATAATATTCCATTTTTAGCACCTATTCCAGAACCTACCATTATGGCAACTGGAGTAGCTAAGCCTAAGGCACAAGGACAAGATATAACTAATACCATTACAGCTCTATTTATTGAATAAGTTAATATTGATTCATTAATATCTAAATTGATATTATTTCCAACAATCATCCATACAATAAATCCAATTATAGATATTGTAATAACTATTGGAACAAATATTCCTGCAACCTTATCAACAAGTTTTGATATTTTTGCTTTAGATTGGTTAGCATCGAATACCATTTTAATTATTTTTGATAATGATGTATCCTCTCCTACATTTGTAGCCTTGCATTTTAATATGCCATTTTGATTAATTGTTGCGGTAAAGACATTATCATTTTCCTTTTTATCAACAGGAAGTGATTCTCCTGTTAAGGCAGATTCATCTACTGAAGATATTCCATCAACAACAATACCATCAACAGGAAAAGATTCACCTGGTCTTACAATAAATATATCATCTATTCTAATATCTTTCGCTAAGATTCTAATTTCTTTTCCAGCTCTTATGACATTGCCTTCCTTTGGTGCTAAGTCCATCAAAGCCTTTAGGGCATTAGTAGTTTTACCTTTTGAATATGCTTCAAGTAATTTACCAATAGTTATTAATGTAGGTACCATACCTGCAGTTTCAAATGTTAAATTCATGGCATAATTCATTATCTTCATGTCGTCATTTTTATCATATATCATCACAACCATTAGACATATTGAATATATAAAGGCAACACCACTTCCAAGGGCTACTAATGTATCCATATTAGGTCCACCATGGAATAATGATTTAAAGCCAGATATGAAAAATTGACGATTAATTATCATTATAATAAATGATAAATACATTAAAATAAATCCTAATAATATCGGATTATCACCAAGCCCAAATATAGGCCAATTCATCATAAATCCCATTGATAAATAAAATAATGGAATCAAGAATATAAAAGATGTTACTAATCTTTTTATTAATTTTTTTAATTCATCATTAGAAAAGGTATCTTTCTTTTCTGATTCATTCTCTAAAAAAGATGAATAACCAGCATTTTTAACAGCTGTATTTATTTCATCAATTCTTTCATCAGAGTCAAATTCAACATCCATAGTGTTAGTTAATAATGAAACAGAAACCTCAGAAACGCCTTCAACCTTTCTAACGGCCTTATCTACATGTGCTTGACATGCAGCACAAGTCATTCCATTAACCTTAAATCTTTTTTTCATTATGAAAACCTCCTAAATAAATCTACAATTTCATCTATTTTAGAAGAATCTCCTTCTTTTATACTATCTACTACGCATGAATGCATATGGTTATCTAAAATAACTGAAGCTAATGATTTAATAGCACTATCTACTGCTGAAAGCTGAATTAAAATATCAGCACAATATCTATCATTATCTATCATCTTTTTAATTCCATCTAGCTGACCAATAATTCTATTAGTTCTAGCTAAAAGCTTCTTTTTAGTTTCTTCAGTTCTTACAGTCTTTTTACAACAACATTCTTTATTTTCCATAATTATCACCATTTTTAATATACCCCCATAGGGTATATATTGTCAAGGGCAAATATGATAAAATATTTATGGTGATATCATGAGATTATTAAATTTTGTAAAAATATATTATGGAATAACTAAAGAAAAATTAATGATATTATATAAAGAAAATAGAATTTTAGTTAATGATAAATTAGAAAAATTAACATATAAATTAAATGATAATGATATTGTTAAAATAGATGGAAAAATAATAACAAAATTTCCTTTTTCTTATTATTTGTATAATAAGCCTAAAGGAATATTATCTATGATATCAGATAAAAAAGAATCATATATTAATCAAATTAATGTTAAAAATAAATTGATGGTGGCAGGAAGATTAGATAAAGATAGTCATGGATTAATGATATTAACTAATGATCCTTTTTTTATAAATAAAATATCTGGAAGCGATTCTACTATTCAAAAAGAATATATTGTCACATTATATTATCCTATTACAGATGAATTTATTAATAAGATGAATGAAGATATTATAATTAGAAATAGATTATTAAAGAAAGTAAATATTCATGTTATTGATGAATATAGATTTAAAATAATATTATCTGAAGGAATATATCATCAAATAAGAAAAATGGTTATCTATTCTGGTAATAGAGTAAAAGATTTAAAGCGTATTAGAATTGGAAAATATGAATTAAAAGATTTAAAAGAAAATGAAATAAAAGAATTTAAAATATAAAAAGGCAGATATAATCTGCCTATTTTTTATTCTTCTTTGCTGATAAAGATAAATAAATCTTCATAGCTAGCTTATCTGGTATAAATCTCATTAAAAATCTAGTAAATCTAACTCTAAAGCCTAATGCTGAAATAAGCTTTTTAGTTTTATATGCATCATGATATGCCTTTTTTACTACATCCTTTGCTTCAAAGAATTTACCAAAATTATTTAATTTATCATTTTCTTTAGAATTAGCTCTATCAATCCATTTAGTTTTAACATAGCTTGGAGTTACAGCTAATACTCTTATTTTTCTTGGCTTTAGTTCTACTGCCAAAGCTTCAGAATATCTTAAAACAAATGCTTTAGATGCAGCATATGTTGCCATATAAGGTAGTGGCTGATATGCAGCACGTGATGCAATTTGAATAATTGTAGATTTTTCTTTCATATAAGGTAGAGAATATCTAGTTATCGCAACTAATGCTTTATCATTTAGATTAATCATACCTAAATCATCTTCTAGGTCGATTTTTTCTTCTTCACCCATTTTTCCATAGCCTGCACTATTAATTAATAATTTAATATTAGGCTTTTTTGAATCAATTAATTCTTTTAGTTTTTTTAATGAGAATTCTTTAGATAAATCTAGAGGAATAATTCTTAATTTAAAAGATGATATTAATTCTAATTCCTTTAAATCTTTTTCATTTCTAGATATTACCCAAACCTCATCAACATTTATCCATTTATTAGCTTGATATAAAAATTCTCTTCCAAGTCCTGAGGATGCGCCAGTAATAATAGCAATATCCATTATTTCAAGCTCTTTCCAGTCACAAAGGCATGACCTACTATTTCAGATACTAATAAATAGTTACTATTTGCAGGATCATAAGAGATTGCTTCAAGCTTCTTAGGATCTATTTTATCATCAGTTAAAATTGATTCATCTACAGAAACATTTACAATTCTTCCAACTAATCTTCCATCTTCACCAAGACTTATCATTTCACATTCTATAGTAAGAGGATATTCTTCAAACATAGGAGCATTCACAAATTCAGATTTAAAAGCGTGGAATCCTGCCTTTTTAACCTTATCAGGTTCTTCATTACCTGATACTATTCCAAAATAGTCTGAAGCTACTAAAGTTGATTTAGTCGCAATACTTAAAGTGAATGCTTTAGTTTTTTCTAAATTCTCTGTTGTTTTATGACTAGCTAGATTAACTTCTACCTTGTCATAATCATAAATACCACCCCAGGCAGCATTCATAACATTAGGAACTTCGTTTTCATCATATGTTCCTAGCATTAATACAGGCTGAGGGTAAATCCAAGTTTTTACTCCAAAATTTTTTCTCATAAATTATCCTCCTTAAATTTTTTTATACCTATTAATAATTTATTAAGACCTTCTTTAA
Source organism: Acholeplasmatales bacterium (assembly GCA_017441525.1). Taxonomy (GTDB): domain Bacteria; phylum Bacillota_I; class Bacilli_A; order Acholeplasmatales; family Anaeroplasmataceae; genus Anaeroplasma. Next base: position 148,912 of record JAFRXJ010000027.1, read on the forward strand.
CATTATCTAATGATGTAGCTAAATTAATTCTTATAAAGCCATTAAATGACTTACCATATTGCTTACCATTAGAAAAATATACATTAAAATTATCTTTTAGATAATTACATAGCTTAACACTATCATTTGTAACCTTTGATACATCTATCCATGCAAGATATAATGAATCAGCATAGTGATAATCTAATTCTTTTAAATTAACCATTAAAAATGTTTTTAAATATCTTTTATTTTCATATACATATCTATTCATTTCATTTAGCCAATTATCACCTAAATTTAGAGCTGTTGTGAAAGCATCATATACGAATACATTACCTTCAGCAACCTCATCAGTATTTAAGCCTCTATTGACTTTTTTTCTTATATCTTCGTTAGGGATTACTAAAGAAGCACCCTGAAGTCCTGCCAAATTAAAGCATTTAGATGCTGAAATTGTAGTAATAGATATGTCCTTTGCATCTTCAATTGAAAGTAAAGGAATATATTCATGACCAGGTGATACTATATCTGCATGAATTTCATCTGATAATATTATAACATTATTTTCTTTACAAATTCTAACAATTCTTTCTAGTTCTCCTCTTGTCCAAATCTTTCCAACTGGATTTTGAGGATTACAAAGTATTAACATAGTAGTTTGATTTATAATTCTTGCTTCAAAGTCTTTCCAATCAAGTTTATATTCTTTTCCATCATAAACTAGTTCTGTTTCAGCCACAGATCTATAATTATTTAAAATTGAATTATAAAAAATATTATATGTAGGAGTCATTAATAAAATTCTATCTCCTACATTAGTCATTTTTCTAACAATACTAGATATTGCAGGTACTACTCCTGTAGAAAAAATCATCCAATCCTTATTAAATTCAACATGATGTCTTCTTTTCCAAAAATCTATAAATGCTTCATAAAAATAATCTGGTGTATTAGTATAACCAAAGGCACCCATGTCACATCTTTTTTTAATAGCCTCTTTTATTTCAGGCATAGTATCAAAATCCATGTCGGCAACCCACATAGGTAATATGCCTTCATATTCCCATTTTACTGAATTAACATTTGTTCTATCTGCAATCTTATCAAAATTATACATACTTATTCCTTTGTAATAATCTTAGTTTTTGTTTTATCAATCATATTATCATCTAATATAATTTCACCTATTGATTTAGCTTCTATAATTCCATTAATTGGATTTTTTACAGAATCAATATTAGATATTATTTTCGCATCAATATCTTTGCATAATTCAAAACATAAATTTGTATTCATTAATTTACAATCAATCATTTTTAATCCATCAACATAACAAAGTCCTTGAGTAGATTCTATTGTACAATTAATAAATGTTAAATTTTTAGAATTCCATCCTAAATATTCACCAATAATAGTTGAATTTGAAACTGTAACATTTTCACAGTTCCATAATGCATCCTTTGAATCTAATATAGCATTTTCAATTGTAATATTTTTGCCACCATCAAATATATAATTACCTGCAATCTTAAAATTCTTAACAGTGACATTTTTAGAATTCATACCAAAATAATCACCTTTGACAAAAACCCCATTCAAAGTGATATTCTCACAGCTCCACATAGTTTCGTCAGCGTGAGGAATTGTTGTGTTTTCAATTGTAATATTTTTAGATTTTCTAAAAGTTTTTGGAGCCTCAATTGTAGAATCTTTAATATAAATATCTTCTGTATACCATATTCCAGATCTTGCAGTATCTAATAACATTGAATTATATATTTTAATATTTTTAGAATACCATATTGGGTATTTCCATTTGAATATACAATTATCAATTAAAATATCACTACATTCCTTTAATGGTGATTCACCATTTTCAAATGTCGAATCATAATAAGAAGAATTCTTAACATTATATTCAGCTCTTTCACCAACAAAAAACTGTTGTCTGTGTTCTTTCATAATATAACCTTCTCCTATGATTTAAAATAATTAATAGCTTCAATCAAATAATTTTTATTATAGAAATTATCATAGCTTATTTCATAATCTACATCTATTCCATCTTCACATAAAATACCATTAGAATCTTTAAGACCATATAAGCTACTCATTAATATATAAGCACCACTCGGAGTGACAAATGGGGCAATACAACAGCCTCCACCACCACTCTTTTTTCCAAGAATTGGAGCTAAATTATGAATTTTACAATAATTGACAAAATCATTTGCACAACTATATGTATATCCACTTGATAAAACATAATAATTAAAATTAGTATATGCATCATCATCTGTAAAATCCGAGTCGAAATTAGAATCAACCTTGAATACTTCTTTTGTATAATGATTAGTTCTAACATTATAAAAATCTAAAGATATATCATCATTTGTTAAAAGACCTAATACCTGTGCTAAGGCGAATGTATCACCACCACCATTTCTAGATACATCTATAATAATATCTTCATATCCGTTAGTTCCACATTCATCTAAATAATCTTTTAGCTTTTGAGCACTACCATCTTCTTCAGACATATAAAATGAATCAAATGAAATCATTGCCGCAGTATCACTTAATTTTGTAATACCACCATAAGCCTCTTCGTATTCTTGATAATAATTAAGTCTTAATGTAGATGAAACATTAGACATATTTATTTCTCGATTAGATCTATAATAATTTAGTGAGTCCGAAAATAAATCACAATATCCCACATATGATGTATGACAATCATTTAAGCTTGCTATCATCTTTTTTGTTGTTCCAATAAATTTAGGTGTTTCAATCAAATGTTCCTTTTCATCTTCAAACATTTTATCAATATCTAAATCTTTATAATCTTTTAGTCCATAAAATTCATTAAACATAAGTCTTAAAAAATTATAATTAAATAATGTATAAGATGAATCATTTTTTATATTTTGTCTTTTCTTTATTGAATCTATATTTAAATAATCTTCATATGAATATCCTAAATAACTATTTCCAATATAATACAAGAAATAATATGAATCACAAGAAAATATAGCATTTATAATATGAAATGGAATATAGATATTATTATTAAATTTCTTTAAATTAATATCATATTTATCTAAATCTATTATCACAGGTATATCTTCATCAACTTCATCGATTGTCATTGATAAATATTTATTATATGTAGGATCTATGTTATATTCTTTTTCGTCTACAGAAAAGAATTGGAAATCATAAATTATGATACAATTTTTTTCTATGTCTAATCTAATATGCTTTAAATACTCATTTTTATCTTCAAATATGTAATCAAAATCATCTGTAACAGTAACTTCTTTATCATAATAATCAACTGAATTAACATATCCATCAATTGTTACATATGGAATATTATCTTCAAAATAATATGTAGATATTTTGCTGTCTTTAACAGATGTAAACACTTTTGATTCATTGATGAATTTTAAATCTTTTTTATAAGCTATACGGCCTTCATCATCTACTAGCTTTTTTGTTGTGTTAGAGCTACAAGAAAAAAGAGTGACTGCTAGCATAGGAAAAATGAAAAATAAGACTTTTTTCATATTATGCAAGTACCTCTCTTTCTTTATTAATTTTTTCATAAATCTTATCAGCTTGAGCCATTAAGGATGTAGATGCCTTTAAAATCTTATCTTTATATTTTTTGAAGCATTCTACTACTGGCTTTGATAATTTATTATTAGTAGCAAGATCATCTAATATAGAAATAGTTTTATCAACACTCCAAGCATCCTTATAGCTTCTTTTAGCTATTAAGGCACTGATGACATCTGCAACCTGTAATATTTGTTGATCGATTGTTAATTTGTCCTCTTTTAGCTTATTAGGATAACCAGTACCATCTAATCTTTCATGGTGTCTGTAAGCTATTTCTATAATGTCATAATCCATTTTAGATTTTAATATTTCTTTTGTATATGTGACATGCTTTTTCATTGTTGAATATTCCTTGTCACTTAACTTATCTGGCTTTTCTAATATTTTAAGAGGTATTTTTACTTTACCTAAATCATGGGCTAAGCCTGCAACATATATCTTTTTACATCTATTATTTTTTAATTTCATTAATTTAGCTATTCTATATGCTAATATAGCTGTAACCTTTGAATGATATAGTGTTTGTAAACTATACATTTCAAATAATGATGCAAGCATAGTAAAAAACTTATTTCTTTCATGATTATTAAACATCATTTTAGAAATATATTTATATACTACTGTTTTATAATGCATAGAATTTATTTCATAAAATAAATCTGTTTTATTTACTAATTTATTTAATTGAACAATATCAAGGTGAGTATATTCACCCTTTTTTTCTAATATTATTTTTAATGCTTCATCTTTATCTTCAGTCTTTAATAATGATTTAGTATAATCTTTAGCGATTTTTAATTTTAAACCATCAGAATATGCAGGTCCTATTTTGATTTTTTTGTTGTCATATAACAATACTGAAGCATAATTTTTAATTGGAGAAAAATATTTTAAAAATAAATATGTTTCATTTATGGTCGTAGTGGCATTATCACCATCATATAGTTTTCCTACATCGTTAAAGCATGATAAAAAAACCATTTTCTTTATATATTTATTAGGAATTCCTTCTAGCTTACATAATCTATAAATTATATAGGCATATTTAAGATTAAATTCCATTAATTTATCATCAATTTGTTCCATGAAATCAATTGCGATTTCCCATAAATTCTTAGATGGAACAATTTTAGCACAATTAGGCTCTCTCAAAATACATCACCTTTATAATTTTAACATAAAAAAAACTCTAGTTAAATATAACTAGAGTAATTTATAAAATATTATTCAGCGTCAGTCTTTTCAGCTGGCTCTTCTGGTTTTGCTTCCTCTTGAGGTGCCTCTTCTGGTTTTGCTTCCTCTTTTGGAGCTTCTTCAGTTTTTGCTTCTACAACTTCTGCTTCAACAACTTTATCATCTGATGCTTGTTGATTTTGATTTAATAAAACTAAACCGAAAATTGCACCAACGATACCTACTTCAGTACCAGATAATACACTGAATACAATTGAAATAATGTAAGTCTTCTTTGTGTTTTCAACTGGTGCTTTCTTAGAAAGACCCATATTGATAAAGCTACATACAGACATTACAGCAAACCAAATTGCAAAAAATAAAAATCCAATACCACCAACTAATCCAGAAGCGTCGCCACCATCAGCCATTGAAAGTGCACCAGCAATTATTGTTACTACACCTGCAATTAGGTAAATAACTGTTACTACAGCCCAGATAATTGCGAAAACTAAAGATAAAATCGCACTTACCTTATATAAAATATCTCTTGCCTTAACCATTTTTTTCTCCTTCTCTTTTTAAAAAATTATGGCAAAACTTTCAATATATTAATCATTAATATACGAAAGCCCTTACTTTTATTTTATCACTTATTAAAATTAATACAATATTTAAAAATAAAACTCTAGTAACACTAGAGTATTATCTATTTTATTTTTTTAATTTTCGCAATAAAAAATCCTTCAAAAGTATCACTTGGTTTTATTGTTAATACCTCTTTATATTTTGATGGTAATAAATTATTTGAATCAATATTTAAATTAATTTTTTCTAATATTACTTTATCATTTAATACTGTTTTTATTACTTCTTCATTTTCTTCTTTTAGTATTGAACATGTAGAATAAATCATTGTATGACCAGGCTTTAATATTTCAATTGCCTTCTTTAATAATTTCTTTTGAATAATAGATGAATTTTTAACCAATAACTTAGAAAATGAATTAAGATCCTTTTCATTACATAAATTAATAGTTCCAGCTCCGGAACATGGACTATCAAGTAAGATAGTATCAAATCTAAAGAATGAATCTAATTTTGAAGAATCATTAACTAATACGTTAGCTTTTACATTTAATAAATTTAAATTATATTTTAACTTTTCAGCTCTTATTTTATTAGATTCTACTGCCATAATGCTTTTAGAATTATTTGTTAAATCAGCAATTAAAGATGTTTTTCCTCCTGGGGCAGCACACATATCTAAGATATCATATGATTCATCTAAATCCATTACTAAAGGTGGTATTTGACTGGAAATAGATTGAATATAGATTTTACCTTCTTTTACTAAATAAGTATCAAATATATTAAAATCATCATTTAATATAAAACAATTATCATATATATTTGATATTTCATAATTAATATTATTAGATTCTAAAAAGGAAATAACTTCATCCTTAGTTCCTAAAATATTATTGATTCTAAAGGTAGTCTTTTTCTTTTGATTTAGTCCATTAATTATAGATTCAAAATCATTAGGATATTCATTTTTTAAAAGTTCAATAAATTCATCTTTTGAAATCATATTCCACCTATATAAAACTAAATAAATTTTAACATAAAAAGGGGTAAATAACAATTTATATAAAAATAAAAAAGCTACCAATTGGTAGCTAATTCTATTAGTCAACGAAATGAGTGTGCTTAGTTTGCCACTTCTTTAACTTAATTGGTAACCATAAACTATAAATACCTAAAGTAATAATAGTTAATAAGAACCACTTAATCCAATTACCAAATAATTGAATTGCACGACCGTCAAAAGCTAGTCTCTTACCTTCAACAACTGTATGTTTTGTCCAATATGAATAAACCATACATACAGCCCATGGATAACAAATTCCTAGTGTAACACAAGTAATAAGTGCTCCAACGATTCTCCAACCTAATAATTGGAAGAAACCACCGTCAAAATAAGATTCCTTCTTTTCAACACCATTTTCAGCCATTGTTTTTCCCTCCTGTTATTTAATTATGAAAGTGTGTTTTCATATTTCTATTTTAGCATATTTATGTATAAAGTCAAATAAAAAGGCCAGTTAGGCCTCTAAATAGTTTGATAAAAAATATGATTTTAGTTTTTCTTTTTTAGTATCATCTATACCACATACATCATGTAAGAAACCATCAAAACCACCAAATGTATTTTTGATGTATTCAATTGATGATTCTAAATACTCTTTTCTTGCAGTAAAAAGTTCTAAAAATTCTTTTCTCATACCAATAAACATAAATATAAATGATAACAATCTATATTTCATAGGTATCTTAGTATTTACGTTTGTAAATAAATAATCATCCATTACCTTATTCTCATCTACCCCAAGGCAGCATGACATTACTGCAGCAACAACACCTGTTCTATCTTTTCCTTGAACACAGTGCCATAAAATAGCACCATCTTCACCATTATCTAAAAATATTTTAAATAACTCAGTCCAGAAATTTTTCTTTTCTAATGATACTAATCTTCTATAATATTCACATAAATTTGGAAATAAACCATTCTTATGTTTTCTTAATTTCTTATCAGAAACATTTTTTAAAGCCTTATAATTACTAATTGGAAGATTATAATACTTAGCATTAGGGATAATTTTATCTCGATGCTTACGCTCTTTTTCAGTTCTTAAATCAATTACAACTTTGACATTATAATCATCTTGCATCTTTTTAATATCTTCTTTGGATAATTTATTCAATTCTTCGCTTCTTATTAATCTTTTCTCCTTTATATTTTCAAATTGAGATAAATCTCTAGCATTTCTAAGACCATCAAAATCTAAGCATTGCATATTAAATCCTCCTTTCATAATATAGACATAAAGCACTATGTAAAATCATAGTGCTATTTATATTAGTCTTTAAATTTGAAATCAAATCCAAAGCTTTCTTTGAAATCCTTTTGAGCGGCAGCTAAACCTTGTTTTAAGCTTTTAGCTTTAATATCAAGATTATCTTTTTCAGCTTGAATAGTCATATCATCATTAAATAATTCAATCTTATTATATGGATATTTATCTTTTGATTTATTTATTGAATCTGTAATAGTTTGTCTAAATCTAAAATAAACTTGAGAAGCTTCTACATATCTATCTTCTGTAATTTCATCAACTTCAAAAATATTTATATTTTGATCTAAATATTCTTGGAAACCAACAAAGTTACATTCAAAATAGAATTTCTTTAGCATTTCATATGTATCTCTAGCTTCTTTCTTAGTATTTAGACATACTACAGGATGATATTTAATTAAGAAGTCCTTCATATGATTTTCGCTTGCTTCATATGCTGATTTATCAAATTTAGATAAAATTTGAATTAGCTGAGTACAGTATCTGTGCTTGTTCTCAGTTTGGATTTGTTCTACATCATAATTCTTTTTAGCATTTTCGATTTTTGTTAATATTTCAGTAATAGGAACATTGTTTTCCTTATCTTTCATAGCATGAGCAATTACAGCAACTGTCATTTCAGCTTGTCTGATTTCTCTTAACGCATCATAAAATGCAACATTATATTTACAATCAGCTAAAAATCCATTTTTCATGAAATTTTCAAAATTATAAATTAATGATGCAAATTCTTGTCGCATTTCAATATATTCTTCTTTATTCATAATAACTCTCCTAATGTACTAATGTATTTAATAATGCGGCAGCTAAGCCGTAATAAATTAATAATGCTGTAACATCGTTAATTGTTGTAATAAATGGACCTGAAGCTACTGCTGGATCTATCTTTAGCTTTAAGAAAATGATAGGAATAATTGTACCTATAAATGATGAAACAGTCATTGCGATAAGTAAAGCTATACCAACTATACCTGCACCCTCAAGGGCTGATATTAATTCAAATGCTTCACCATCTACACCCTTATTAGCTATTCTTAAATATAAGAATACAAATCCAAATGATAATATAGCTAATAATAAACCATTTAAAATACCAACTCTAATTTCCTTAAATAAAGTTTTAATTATTTCTCTTCTAGATACTTCTTTAGTTGAAATCATTCTAATTGTAACGGCAAGTGATTGTGTACCAGTATTACCAGCCATATCTAATACTAATGTCTGGAAGAATACGATAATTGGAAGTGCCGCAACAACTCTTTCAAATCCTGTTAAAGAAAATGATTGAGCTAATCCTAAAATTAATAATACTATTAGCCAAGGAATTCTTTTCTTAACAGATGTAAATACTGATTCATCTAATTCCTCTTCTTCAGTTAAACCGGCTAACTTAGCATAGTCTTCACCAGTTTGTTCTTCAATGGCTTCGATAACGTCATCACTAGTAATTACACCAACTAATTTATCTTCTTCATCTAAGATAGGATATGAATCAAGTCCATAATCCTTTAAATCTTGTAAGCAATCCTCTATTTTAGCATTTGCTATAAAATATGGATAATTCTTCTTAACAATTGATTCTAAGCTTGTATTAGCTCTCGCAATAATTAATTGTCTTAATTCTAATACACCATAAAATTTATCATTTTCATCTAATACGAAAATATTAGAAACATTATCATTTTCAGCTGCCTGAGATATAACCTCTTTCATGGCAGATTTTACATTATCACTATTTTTAATAACAACATAATTATTAGTCATCATAGAACCAATCATGTCATCATCATATTTAGTGATTGCTTTGATATCTTCTCTAGCCTCTGGTTCCATTAAAGAAACGACTTCTTCACGTTGTTCTTCATCTAGTTCCTCTAAGACATCGATGGCATCATCGGCATCCATGGTTTCGATGATATCGGCTAGCTTTTCAGGTTCGATATTTTCTGCTACCTCACTGATATCATCACTGTGTAGTAAGACATCACCGGCAAATTCATTACCTAAAATATGGAATACAGCTTCTCTTTCCTCTGGTTCCATTTCATCGGTTAAATCTGCAATATCACTTTCATGGTATTGTAAAAGTTTTTCACGCTTTTCAGCATCGGAAATATCTGATTTAAGTATCTGTTCTATTTCCTTTAGAATTTCTTCTCTTTCCATATTGAAACCCTCCAATCCCACATAACAAAGTTATTCTATCACAATAAAGATAATAAATA
>JAFRXJ010000003.1 GCA_017441525.1 Acholeplasmatales bacterium
AAATATGTAACAGACTACAGTGCTTATTAAAATTATAACATCTTAGTGATGATATAAAAGTTATGTTGTACTCATAACTATAAACAATAACTCTAAAGAAGGAGATTGTATAATCTTAAGTACAATTTGATTATACTAGGGATTATATGGATTATGTTTTTATTTACTAATGTAGATCTAATTTTTATATTATCATTTGCATTTTTGGCATTATTAATAATCATTTGGGTATTAGCTTTAGTTATTGCTAAAAAATATAAAGCAAGCCATAAAAAGCCAATTGATTATGCATCAAAGAATGTTCATGAAGATCTAGAAGATAATACAACTGAAGAAGTTACTGAAAAAAAAGTAGAAGAAACAAATTCAGCTGCAGTTATTATTCCTACTGAAGAATCTGTAGATAATCCTCAAAATAAAGAGATAGAAGAAACTGCATCAAAGCCTGAAGATATTAAATCAGAAGAAATTACTGACGATAATATTCAAGAAAACAATGAAGAAGTTGCAACTTTAGAAGACTCAACAAAAGATATGATTGAAGAAGAATTTGTTGAAGAAATTAAACCAGAAACATTAGAAGAACCCCCAGTTGAAGAACAAGCTGATTCAATTGAAGAAATTAAAGAAGAACCTCTTGTTGAGGTAGAAGAAAAGGAAGATCCTGATACAATAGTTGAAGAACAAGCTGATATTACAGTAGTTGAAGAGAAAACTCATGAAAACCTTGAAGAAGAAAAACCTGAAGTTGTTGAAGGACCTAAGGAAGAAGAAAAACCTGTTGAAAAAAAGACTATTAATGCTGTTCCTGTTAAAAAGGGAAGAACATACAATGGTAAATTTGAAATTTTTGAGGCTGGAGATGGATATGCTTATCAACTAAAAGCTTCAAATGGTGAAATATTAGTTGTTTCTGAAATATATTCTTCAAGAGATAGTGTTATTAAAGCTATTAAAGCTTTGCAAAAGAATATTAATGATGGTGAAGTAAAGATATTTGCTGATAAAAGAGGTAAATATAAATTCAAATTAATTGCTAAAAATTATAAGGTTTTAGTAATTAGTGCTAGCTATACTGTATATAAGAGTGCAGTAAGAGCTTCTGAATCATTTAAAAAATATGTAATGATTGCTGATATAGTGGATGTTGAATTAGATGATAATGAATCTAAAACAGCAACACCTATTCAAATAACTCAAACTGAAGATAAGATGGGAGCCAAAATCGTTATTGAGAAATTTGACGGTGAATTTAGTTGGGCTTTAAAAGCAACTAATGGTGAAATCTTATGTCAAGCTGAAGGATACACATCTAAGTCTGGTTGTCTATATTCAATTGATACATTTAAAAAGAATATTGTTGAAGGACAATTTAGATGTATTAAGGATAAGAATGGTAATTATTGTTATAAGCTATATACAGCAAACAATAGAATATGTGCTGTAGGAGAATCATATCCTTCTAAGCAAAGTGCTATTTCTGCAGCTAATTCTGTAGTATCTTATTATAAGAACGCAGTTGTAGAAGAAATTAAATAAGGTGATTGTATGAAACTAGATCTTCCTTCTAATATATTAAAAGGAATCATATCATCAAAAAAGAATAAGGATGGAAAATACGAAAAAGGTAAATTCCAAAGAATTAAGATAAATAATGAAGATAAAATACAATTGTCATTATTTACTAAAACTCAAGTATTCCATTCTAATTATAATGATGATGAAATTAATAATGTAATAAACGAATTATTAGAAAATGAATTTAATAATCTAGAATTAACAACAAAAGAATATAATTATTTTTATAAGATTACATCAAAAGGTAAACTTTTAACAAATAAAAAGAAGAATATGGATTCATTTGTAGAGGTTTCTCATAATAGAACTAAGAAATATTTATTAGAAGAAGGAATTGTAGTACCTCCACTAGTAGATTTAGGTGTTATGCAGCCTGATGGCAAAGTTAATAAGTCTTCATATGATAAATATAGACAAATTAATAGATTTCTAGAAATAATAAATGATTCAATAAAAGATGAAAAGAAGTTAAATATCATTGATTTTGGATGCGGAAAAAGTTATTTAACATTTATCTTATATTATTTCTTAAGAGAAGTTAAGAAAATGGATATTAATATTATAGGCTTAGACTTAAAAGAGGATGTAATAGATAATTGTAATGAAATAGCTAAGAAATATAATTATCAAAATCTAAAGTTCTACAAAGGAAATATATCAGATTTTAAAGATAATGCCAGTATTGATATGATTGTTACATTACATGCCTGTGATACCGCAACAGATTTTGCCTTATATCATGCGATAAACATGAAATGTAGATATATTTTCTCTGTTCCATGTTGCCAGCATGAAATAAATAATCAATTAGGAAATGATAAAATGTATGCATTAACTAAATTTGGAATTATAAAAGAAAGATTTAGTGCACTTTTAACAGATTCTATAAGAGCAAATATATTACAATATTATGGATATAAAACAAATGTAATGGAATTTGTTGACTTTGAAAATTCTCCTAAGAATTTATTGATTAGAGCAGTTTATACAAATTCAGGTAAAAATCAAAAAATAAAAGAAGAAATTGACTCGTTGATAAAAGAGTATAATGTAGATCAAACATTATATAATTTAACTTTAAAGAATGAATAAAAAATGACCAATCGCTTGGTCATTTTTTCTATTCCTTATAATTAATATATTTGAAGAAGTTATTTACATATTTTTTAGCATCATCTTCGTTTAGTTCATTAATCCATTTTTCTCTTTTAGATAAATCTATATTTTTACTATATTCATAAAATCTTGCAGTTTTATCTCTATTTGTGTTATCCCATTTATTAAAACCCCTAGGATCAATATGTTCTTCTAGTTTACAATCTATAAATGCGGCAGTACCATAATCTCTCCATGGTCTTCCAAGATAAACTGAACATTCATTTTCAGATATTACATTGCATTTATAGAATAAATATCCATATTCCATATCTTTTGAATGTGCTGGTGCACATACAAAACCATTACCTATTGATATTATATTTGAATTTATGAATAGTGCCTGGCTACATCCAAATATAAAATCTGTATCCCCATATATTTTACAGTTCTTATATATTTGAGTTGTTTTATTAGGCATTAGTTGATCAGGTCTTAAAAATCCAGTGTATCTTTCTATTAAATCTAGTGGAAGAGGTCCTGTAAATAATGTGTCTTGTGCGCTTTTTAAGCATACATTATCGCATACGAGTCCATCTCCACATGCGTGTAGGGCAACTGCCTGGCCATATTTTTTAGAAGGAAGTGATGTATTTTCTATTGTTAGGTTTGAAAGTTTAACATTTTTACCTGTAATAAGACATGTATATGTTCTAAATGTGTTTGCCTCATTGTTATCATCTAATATTTTATGAAAATAATCATTATTTCTAATAATTGTTTTGTTGATATCCTCTCCAATTATTGAAATGTTATCAACATTAATAATTATTTTTTCATTATAAATACCATTTTTTAGAAAAAGTGTATCACCAGATTTTAATTTTTTTATTGTTTCGTTGATTGAAATAGAGTCAGTTATAGTTATCATATCATATTATTCTCCTGTTGATAAAATTATATCATAAAAAATTATTCATAAAAATGGAAAAATTCGCAATTTAGAGCCATTTTTTAGGATTTTGTGATTTTAAAATTTAAGTAGTTTTCTATTGACTATTAATTGCAATAATGGTAAAATTAGGTATGAAATTATGAAAGCGTTATAGTTTCAATCTATAAGACTAATCGTAAATCAAGTGGTAGCGATGAGGTGGTATTATCAATAAGAGCGTAACAGGCTACAGAGCTATGGACTTGTTTCTATTAGCCCTTTTTGGATGCATTTTGGAGGCTCTTGTGACTAGATTCGGCGGAATCATGTTAGGAACTCCAACGATAACAATTTCATTTTTAATAACAATAATAGCAGTAATAAGATGGAACCTTTGGGGTTTAATAATTGTGCCATTGCTAGCGTTAGCTACTACATTAGGGGGAAGCTTCGCCGATTATGGCCAATTTAAGGCTTTTTATAGTTTTGGAAGCGCCTACAATTATTGTGGAACTATTATTTTCTTATCTACGATAATTGGTCTTTTTTCGATAGGATTAGATGTAATTTTATTCAAAAAAATAGGAACTAAAAAAATAGTTAAAAGTCCAATAGCATTAATTGGTATGATTCTCGTGAATTATTTGATATTTAATGTTATACAACTTATTATGTTTAGATTAATGACTGCACACACATTATTACACCAAGCTCAAATAACATATACTGGTGTAAGCGGTGATTTCAATTTGGCCGTTTGGGGCGAAAACGGACTAGTAAGAAATCTATTAGCTTTAGCAATTGCAGTTATTGGTATTTTAATTCTTAGGTCGCAAGGGGTTGCCACAAACGTTGTGGAAAAACTCATTGATGATAAAAAAAATGCAGAGTTGGATGCAAAAGACAGAAATTTCAGAATTAAAGAAGTTGATGATGAAAAAGAAATGGAAAACGTGTCTAATGCAGAAAACGAAGCGAAAGATGAATCAAATGATGATTCGTCGCAAAAACAGTTTTAAAGGATGGTGCGTGTATGCAAAATACTGTCAAGACAGATCAAGCAGTAGTAAATGAAGTAGAACGTACGAAGTTTAAACGTGGTTTAGCTACAATTGCTAAGGATTGGCGTTTATACGTTTTATTAATTCCTATGCTTGCATTCTTAATTTGCTTCAAGTATTTACCGATTGCGGGTATTCTTGAAGGTTTTAAATGGGGATCATATCAACAGTCAACTAGATACATGAGTCAATGGTGTGGTTCACAATGGCTTGAATATATCTTTGTTGGTGATGGTTCAGGTGAATTCTGGAGAGCATTTAGAAATACATTCGTAAATAGTATGTATGGTCTAATTATTGGCTTCCCTATTCCTATCTTCTTAGCATTATTATTTAGTGAAATTAAGATTTTGGGTTACCGAAGCGTATTACAAGTTTGTGCTTATCTACCTCACTTTGTATCTACTGTAGTAGTTACAACAATTATTACATTATGGTGTACAGGTGATAACTCAGTTTCAGATGCTCCAGGTGTAATTTATAAACTTGTTAAATCTCTTGGTTGGTTAAAAGGCGACCAAAGAGGCTTACTAGTTCATCCTAAGTTCTTTAGACCTATTTATCAGATTTCTGGTATTTGGGAAGGTGCGGGTTATGGATCAATCGTTTACTTTGCTGCAATCTTAGCAATTTCACCTACAAGTTATGAAGCTGCAAGAATTGATGGCGCATCTAAGATGCAACAAATTAGATACGTTACATTCCCAGGTATGGCTCCTACATTAACGATTATGTTAATTATGCGTATTGGTCATATTTTAAATATAGGTTATGAAAAAATAATTCTATTAATTGGTTCAGAAACAACTGCTTGGGAAACTGGTGATGTTGTTTCAACATTAGTTTATCGTATGACAGGACGTGGTGGATCTGCTGCATCAAATGTTCAGATTATTGAACAAATGGGTGTAGTAGCTGACTTATTTAACTCATTAATTGCGATGGTACTTGTACTTGGTGCAAATGCAATAAGTAGACGTGTATCTTCTACATCATTATTCTAGGAGGGCACAAGATGAAACGTTTAGATAGAACCGAAATAATTTTTAAAATTTTATCTTATACTTTATTAACAATATTTGCATTATGCTGCTTATATCCATTTATATATGTATTATCTGCTTCAATTTCATCAAAATTTGCAGTTGATAATGGAAAAGTATTCTTATGGCCAGTTGATTTTTCGATTGAAAATTATAAAGCAGTATTTAATAACAAAGAATTCTGGATTTCATATTCAAATACATTCTTTGTTACAGGTTATGGTACATTAGTTTCAATGCTAGTTGCTATAACTGGTGCTTATGCATTATCTAAGACTAGATTGATATTTGGTCGTGGATTCAACTTTATGTTAGTATTTACAATGTGGTTTAGTGCTGGTATGATTCCAACATATCAAAACTTTAAGACATTCCATGTAAATAATAAATATATGTTCATTATTGCATTAGGTTTTAACGCATTCAATATTATCTTATTACGTAATTACTTCAGTTCAGTTCCAACTGAAATTGAAGAAGCTGCAACAATCGATGGTGCGACAGAATTCCAAATTTTAACAAAGATTTATATTCCAATGTCAAAGTCATCAATTGTTACAGTTGCAATGTTCTATGCTGTAGCTAGATGGAATGGATATATTTGGGCACAAATGCTATTATTAAATAGTAATGATGTACTATTAACAGTATTCATTAAAAACAATATGGCACAATTGGTTGATATCATCAACAATGGTGCAGAAGTTCCATATTCAGTATATGGTCTACAGTATGCATTTATAGTTTGTTCTATCATTCCAGTAATCGTTATTTATCCAAGCTTACAAAAATACTTTGCAGCTGGTGTTAACGTTGGTGGAGTTAAGGAATAATAGAAAAAGGAAAAAAGGAGAAAAAAGAGAAAAAATGAAAAAGAAAACTTTAGCCGTTTTAGGCGCTGCAGCTCTTGTTGGTGTAGCACTAGCAAGCTGTTCTGAAAAGAAAAAAGATCCTGAAGGTGAAAAATGGGAAGTAGGAGGAGAAGTTGACCTTTGGCACGTATACTCTAAATCATATGGTACAACATATAATGGAGTTATCACAAACGGTAAAACAACTAACCCTATTGATGGGCTAAAATATACTTCTGGTGATCAATTACCTGCATGGAAAGAATTCCAAAAGAAGCTTGGTTTAAAGAGAATTAATCAAGCTGGTAACTATGGTGAGGATGATGCAACTAACTATTCTTCATTTACTGCTGCAAAAGAAGATGAGGGTGTTTTCCGTGATAAGAATGGAAATGTTACAGACTTATTCTATAATACAACAGCTAACCTTAATGAATTAGGTGATAGTGGTCAACTTATAGATTTAACTAAGTATATTGAAGCTGGTAAGATGCCATATTTTAAGGCATATCTTGATGAAAACCCTGCTATCAAAGATGAAATTACACATAATGGTAAGATTTTCTATACTCCATATCTAGATGGTTATCAAGCAATTGAAAGAAACTATATGATGGATACAAGACAAGTAGAAAAATTACTAGATGATGATATTACTGGCTTAGGCGTTTTACAAGCTGGTCAAGGTGGAAACGCTAAGGGATTAAAATCAGCTCCACAAGCAGAGCCATTCATTGATGCTAATTACAATTATCCTGATGCTACAACACAAATTGATATAGTTAATCCATCAAATGGTGAGAAAGTTACTGTAACAGTTAATCAAACACAAAATATTTTGAAACAACAAAATACTTTATTAGCTGCTGGTACAACTGGTGCTGCATTAATTCAACAATTCAAGGATTATGCTGATGCAGCATATGGCAATATCATTACTACATACTATGATGGTGATTATTCAAAGATCTTTACATCAGTTGGCGCATGTTATAATGCTGATGATTTAGTTGCTTTATTACGTATTTTTAAAGCATGTCCAGATGTATTATATGGTAATGCAACTGCCTATGATGAAGTAGTTCCTGTATTCCCAAGAGGTCAAGCTAATAACCGTATTGAAAATATTCTTAACTTTGGTGCTACATTATATGGTGTACAAGGTAGAGGTTCTGAATATGATCATTTATTCTTTGGTGCTGATGGAAAGATTCATGACTTCGATACACAAACTGCATCTTATGATATGCTAGATAAGTTACATGCGTTATATGCTGAAGGATTAATTCAAGATAATTTCTGGAATGGTTCATCTGGAACAGGTGGTTTAGATAGATTCTTCAAGAAGACTGCAGATAAACCTACATTTGGTTTAATGGAATATGACTATATTGCAACACAATCTGCTGCAAACGAATTCTATAAGGGTGTAGGAACAAAAGCAGAAGCTAGAGCAACAGCAGAGTGTGGTTATGATTTCTCTGATACAGATGTTGAAGTAGTTGATGGCGTTAATGCGATTTTATCACCTATAACATATGTTTCAACTGAATCATACACATGGAATCAATCACTTGATAATAAGACTGGTAAAACATTACAAAGATATTATGAAGAAAATAGATCTGTTAAAAATACATCTTGGTCAATTCCAAAGGGCTCTGATAATATTGCAGCAGCAATTACATTAATGGATTATATGTTCTCAACTGAAGGTTGGGAGATTCAAAACTTTGGTCCTAAAGATTATTGGGACTATGGAACTGTATTAGGAGAAGAAAATACTCCAGTTATTAAAGAAACAGTTCTTAACCATTTTGCTGAAACAGCATTAGACTTCTGGAACTATTGCCGTGGATTTATAGGAACTACACATGGTATCGGTCATTATAGACCTTCAACACTTGATATGCAAGCAACTAACTACCACACTCAACAAAGTTATACTAATTTAGCTTTAGCTTGTAGTACAGGTGTTCAAACATTCTCTAAAGCAAAGACTGAAGGCTTTGATTGGAAAACTTCTATGCCAATGGCTGTATTCTCAAAATTATCTAAAGAAGTTTCAAATACATATATTGGTGTAACAACATTCTGGGGACAAGATGGTAAGAAATCTAGTTCAACAGTTGGTTGGGTTGCAATCGTTGCTAATGGTTCTGATTATGCAGGCGATGTTTTAACTAGTGTTAACTCTAGAAATTATACATATACACAAGTTAAATCAGAAATTACAACAAAGAATCAAAATTACCTATATGCTATGGGTGAAAAGATGAACTTAATTGCTGATGAAGCAAGACAAGCTTAATAATTAATTTTATTATAAAATTTAAAAATAGCAGTACCATCATTTATTTGGTGGTACTGCCCATCCTATTGGGATTAGGAGGTTAAAATGAAAAAATTATTAAATAAATCCAAATGGATTTACTATTCTCTAGGAATTGTATCTGGACTTATAGTTGTTGCTGCACTTTTCTTTATGAATCAATATAGATATGTAAGAATCAACTATAATATTAATGTTGATAAAGATGTTGTCACTGGAGAAGAAACTACTTCAATTACATATGATAAAAATGCGACACTAAATTCTACTGATCAGCAATATTTATTTAGTTTTATAAATAATCTTGCAACTGAGCAATATTCAGATCCTTCTATTGTTATTTATTCAGAAGGCGATACTAAAATAGCTGATGCTGAAAATCCAGATGATCGAGTTCCTCATCTAGCAAAAGATTTTATTGAACAAAATGAGACTTTAAAATTAATATTAACTAAAGAAGATGGACAATATAAATATATCGAAGAAACTGGTTCTGGATATAATAAATCATATGGATTTAAATATGAAGTATTTGATAATCTTAGAAAATTTAGAAATTCTTTAGATTCATACAATAATCTAATTTTGGCTTATGGTATTGTTTCTTTATTATGTTTTGCTGCATTAATAGTTTTATCTAATCATAATAGAAAGATTTATTATAAATCAAATTTAATTGGCGGTGTCATTTTACCAGCTGTTAATATTGTATTTAGTGTTATTTTAATTATTTCCGCATTTTCTTTAATGTCAACTTTAAACAATTCTGAAACTGTTGCGATATATAATGTTATTTCAACACTAAATAACCCTAAAGTCGCAGCTGCGAATGTTCGTGTAACAAATACTGATGCAGCTAATTTACAATATTTAAAAAATATAGTAAATCATTTTAGCATTAATAGTGCAACACTTATTGGTTATGTTGTTTTCTTTGCGCTTACTGCTGCATACAATGTTTTCTTAATTGTATTTGCTTTCTTAAAGTATAAAGATACTGAAAAGGAAAGAAATGAGACTTTAGAAAAAGCAAGATTGGCTGGTGAGAAAGCATGATGAATAATGTCGAAAATAAGAATGATCTTAATAAAATGTCAGATCTTGAATTTGGTAAAAACAAAGTCGAGATGATGAGATATAGAGAAAATTCTTTATCTTATAAATTAGGTATGGCTGGTATAGGAGCCTCTGTATTAGCATGTTTCTTTTGTTTAAATGCATTTAATCCTATCAACTTTGCTACATTAATTGCAATTATGCTTAATATAGTAATTTTACTTGGTGGATTCTTGTGCATTGAAAAATCAAAATCATATTCTTTCGGTGGTTCTGTTGCATTAATTGTTTTTGGCGGTGTATGCATCGGAAGAATTTTCTGGATTCCTGTATTTTATTTATTAGCACATTATAATCCTTGGAAGTCTGATAGTGCAGCGCTTAAAGTTGCCACTAAAGCTTTAGAAACTGCAAGCAAGGAAGAAAACGCTGCTGATATAGATAAATATACTAAGGAAGTTGCAAATTTGACTTCAAAGGTTGAAGCTCATGAAAAATTTCTTGGTAAAACAATTACTTCAAATAATTATAACAAATTAACTTATTTGCCTACCGATGGTAATGTAAGAGCAATTTTAGCAATTGTTGCTTTAGTTGTTGCAGCTGCATTCTTTATCGCTGCTGGTTATATTGGTGTTGTTAGATCAAGGAAATTAAGTACATACTTAAATAGTATAAATCAAAAGAAAGTAGGAGGAAATTAGTTTATGGCTGGTGATGTAGTATTAAAGAATGTAAATAAAGTTTATCCTAATGGCTTCCATGCTGTATATGATTTTAATATTGAAATTGCAAAGGGTGAATTTATTGTATTAGCGGGTCCTTCTGGATGTGGAAAATCCACTACATTAAGAATGGTTGCTGGTCTAGAGGAAATTTCATCTGGAGATTTAATTATTAATGGTAAGAAGTGTAATAATGCTGCTCCAAAGGATAGAGATATTGCGATGGTATTCCAAAATTATGCATTATACGCTCATATGACTGTTTATCATAACATGGCATTCTCTTTAACAATTAGAAAAGTTGACCCTGTTGAAATTCATGCTAGAGTTATGAAGGCAGCTGAAGTTTTAGGTTTAGTTCCATATCTTAATAGAAAGCCTAAACAATTATCTGGTGGTCAACGTCAAAGAGTTGCTGTAGGACGTGCAATCGTTCGTGATCCAGTTGTATTCTTACTAGATGAACCACTTTCAAATCTTGATGCCAAATTAAGAGGATCAATGAGAAAAGAATTAATGCAACTTCATGAAAGATTAAATGCTACATTTATTTATGTAACACATGATCAAATTGAAGCATTAACTCTAGCTACAAGAATTGTAGTTATGAAAGATGGTTATGTTCAACAAATTGCAACTCCAAAAGAGATGTTTGATAATCCAGAAAACTTATTCGTTGCTGGTTTCATCGGAACACCTCCAATGAATTTTGCTGATGGTTATATTGATGAAAATGTTCAATATTTTGTTCATGAATCAGGTACAAAATTTAAATTAACTGATCATCAACATGATATTTTAGGTAATTATGCAGGTAAGCAAGTTAAATTTGCAGTACGTGCTGAATATGTATATATTGATGATGCAAGCCTTCAAAAATTTGCTGATTCTACATTTACCCTAAATGTAGATTATACTGAATTCTTAGGTGCTTATACATTAATATATGGTTTCTTTGGTGAACAAGCTATTATTTCTAAAGTATATCAAAGAAATGATATCGTTGATAAGGAATTAAAAGCTTGCTTTGATATGGAAAAGGTTCATTTCTTCGATATAGAGACAACAAAGAGAATTAGATAGGAGGTATACTGATAATGAATGATCAAAATCGTTATGAGGAAGTACCTCAAAAAGAGAACAAGTTTGCTAAAGCTATGAAAGCTTTTGGTAAATATTTAAAATTTGTATTTGTGGATTTCTTTAATTCGTTTAAATATAACAACATGAAGTTAGCTGCAATTTTATTTGCAATGCCAGGTATTTTACTAGGTTTCTTCATGTTTGCACACGTTCCAACAATTAGAAATGTAACTGTATCTTATGATTCAGAAGATTTAAATTCTAAGATGGATATTACTGCAACTGAAGATACTGATAATAATTATATATTAACAATTGCAAAATACAATGTTAATGGTAAGGATTATACTAATATTGTAATGGAATTAGATAAACCTGAAATTACTACTGAAAATCAAGATGATTATCCAGTTGATAGTGCGGAGATAAGCGGTAAAACTCAAATCGCAACTCCAACAATGTCATTTGTACAAAGAGTATCAAGTTATGATGATAATGGCGACCCAGTTTATTCACAAAATGAATATTCAGTTGTTGTTAATTTAGATGAAGAAGAACAGGTTCATGTTGCTAAATACGAAGTATTTATTTTTGTTACAGCAAAAAATAATAAAGATTATCAATTAGGTAATTATTATACCTTTGCTAATACTGAAACAGTATTAAATATTTCTAATTTAGGAAAATCTCCATATAAGTATAAAGCAGTTGTTAAAGCTATTGCTCAAACATCAGGTGATTACTATTCATCTAATTTAAGTGAGGCAGTTGAAATTACTGTTAACGCAAGTGGAACATCATATTCAGAGAAAAATTTTGATTTCGTTCAATATCAAGGTGATTATAAATTTAAATCTGTAGATGGTGATTCTACTGATGATATTAAGAAATTTAAGATGACAATTGATCCAGATGGAACAGCTACATATAATGATGTTGCTGGAAATTCATCTAAGAATGGTAAATTAGAGGCAAACGGTTCAGCATTAACATCAGTTGATTTAATTACTATTTATATCATTCCATTTGATTTTGCTGGTATTTCAATTTTCTTCTTAACATTATTAGGATTCTTAAATGTATTCTTATCATTAGAATTATCAAAGAAAAAGAATTTTGGTACAGTAATAAAATGTTCTATCACTACAGCATTAATTTGTATCTTAGCTGGATTATATGTATATTCTATTTTTGCAACTCAAGCTGCAATGGATAGAAAAGAAAATGCGTTGAGTCTTGCTAGTACAACATCAATTCTTGATACTAATGCATATATTTCAATGATAGCTGTAATAGCTGCATGTGTATTCTCACTTGCTGGTTTAGTTCTAGCATTCATTAATTATGATAGAACATATGAAAAGGTTGATAGATAATGAAAAAAAACAAAGTAAAAGATGAAAATATGGATATTAATCCATATGAAGTTGATAAGCTTGCAAAAGTTCCATCATGGATAAAGATTCTTTTACTAAGGTATTGGGCAGCTGCGGCTGCCTGTTTCCTTTTATTTGGTATAAGCGAATTAGGTATGAATATTTATGCAGAAGGTGAATATGCCGCAGTAGAATTAAATGTCAAATTAATTTTATTGTTGGCTTTATTCTTTGCAATATTCACTAATTATGTAGTTAGAGTATTCGTTCGTCTTATGTATAATAGAAGAGATAATACTTATAGATTGAATCTAATTAATTTCAAAGGCATTTTATCATTTGTTGCCTCATTAGGCTACAATTTTGTTTTAGCAATCCTAGTATTTATAATAAATGTAGGAGTGTTATCAAAATATGGTTTAGTACTTGACCCATTTGGAACAACAGGTGGTATAGGTATTGAACCATTTACTGTAGGTTTATTATATGTTATTTTAGATGGCATTTTCATTATTATAAAGGATGTTATAGTAATGCTTGCTCAAAGAATAAAATATAATAGACAAATTAGATCAAATAATGACATTATAAAGAACGGAGGAGAATTAGTATGAAATTAGATGCAATTTTCATCAGCTCTCGAAGTGTTACAATTGAATTAAAGAATAATGATATTTATTCAACTTCATCATATGATGTATTCTTAAATGATGAATTAGTTATTTCTAATGATAATAAGAATGTTTTTTCTTTATTTAACTTAGATCAAGATGCAACATATTCTATAAAGGTTAAGCAAGGTAATGATATTGAAACAATTCAAATCAAAACACTTGCTGAATCTGTTGGTTTAAATGTTAAGAAATTTGGTGCTAAAGGCGATGGAAAGACATTAGATACTCATTATATTCAGGCTGCAATTCTTGCATGTCCTGATGGAGGAAGAGTATATTTTCCAGATGGAGAATATTATACAGGACCATTATTTTTAAGAAGTAATATCACAATTGAATTAGGCAAGAATGTTAAATTAATTGGAGATATTGATAGAAATAATTATCCAATTTTACCTGGTATTACATTCACATCAGATGAATTAGATGAATATAATCTAGGTTCATGGGAAGGAAACCCATTAGATTGTTTCGCAAGTATCATTACTGGCATAAATGTTGAAAATGTTAATATCATTGGTGAAGGCGTTATTGATGGTAATGCCTCTAACAGTGATTGGTGGGTCGATGTTAGAACAAAAAGAATTGCATGGAGACCAAGAGGTTTATTCTTAAATCATTGTAAGAATGTTACTTTACAGGGTGTAACAGTAACAAATACTCCATCATGGAATCTTCATCCATATTTTTCTGAAAACCTTAAATTCTTGGATTTAAAGCTTATTAATCCAAAGAATTCACCTAACACTGATGGTTGCGATCCAGAATCTTGTAAGAATGTTGATATTATTGGTGTATATTTCTCAGTTGGTGATGACTGTATTGCAATTAAATCTGGAAAGATTTATATGGGAAGAAAGCATAAGAAGCCATCCGAATATTTCAATATTAGAAACTGTTCAATGAACTTCGGTCATGGAGCAATCGTTTTAGGTTCTGAAATGTCTGGTGGCATTAAAAATATCACAGTATCTCAGTGTTTATTCAATCAAACTGATAGAGGTTTAAGAATTAAGACTAGACGTGGTCGTGGTAAAGATGCAGTTATTGATGGTATCGTATTTGAAAACATTCAAATGGATGATGTTTTAACACCACTTGTTATTAATATGTTCTATTTCTGTGACCCAGATGGACATACTGAATACGTATATTCTAAGGAGAAGCTTCCAGTTGATGAAAGAACTCCATATCTAGGAGAATTCGTATTTAAAGATATTGATTGTAAGAATGTTAATGTTGCGGCAGGAACATTCTACGGTCTTCCTGAACAACCAATCAAATCAATTAATATTGATAATGTTAAATTCCATTATTCAGCAAATCCAAAAGAAGGTATTCCTGCGATGATGGATGGCCTAAATCCTATGAAGGGTAAAGGATTAATATTTTCATATGTTAACAAGGTTAATATTAAAAATGTAGTATTTGATGGTCTAAAAGATAAAGAATTTGAATTAAATGATGTAAAAGATTTTAACAAATAATTCATAATGGTATGATTATTCATACCATTTTTATTTTTTGTCTTATTTTTATTGTTTATTAGGCATATTATTTATGATATAATTTTATTGTATTGAAAAGAAATATTGTATATTTCTTATGGAGGAATTAATATGAAAGTATCTATTGGATGTGACCATTCAGCATTAGAATTAAAAAATGTAATTATTAAGCATTTAGAGGAAAACGGCCACGAAGTTATTGATAGAGGAACATACACAAAAGATTCTTGTGATTACACTGATTATGGATATATGGTAGCTAAAGATATACAATCTGGTAAGGTAGATAGAGGAATCGTAATTTGCTTTACTGGTATTGGTATGTCAATGATAGCTAACAAGGTAAAGGGTGTTAGATGCGCATTAGTATGTAACAAGGATGCAGCTATTTTAACAAGAGAGCACAATGATTCAAATTGTCTAGCTCTTAGTGCTAAATATACTGGTCCTGCGTTCGCAAAAGAAATTGTAGATGCATGGTTAAATACTGAGTTTTCTCATAATGAGCGTCATCAAAGAAGAATTGACAAAATTACAAAATATGAGGAGGATTTTTAATGCCAGTTATTAATCAGCCTCAAGCTGAAAATAAATTAACTAACATTAAAAATAACAATTCTAATATCAAAACAAATATAGATTATTTAAAATTCGGTAGGTAGTTAAAATGAAGCTTAATAATCTAGCTAGGACTTACGCACTTGCTACACAAGGTATATTAACCATGGTAGTAATGTTAGGACTTGGTTATTTTATTGGATATTTAATTGATAAGGATTCTGCATGGCCTGCAATCTTAGCAGTAGTAGGAGTTATATGTGGAGTAGTTACATTTGTATCTTACCTTTTATATTTGATTAAAGTAGAAGAAAAGGAAAAGAAGAAAAATGACCAGGGACCAAAAGATTAATTTTATAGTTGTACCAATAACTTTATTAATTGTTGGAATAGTTACACTAGTTTTATTCTTGGTAGGAAAGAATGAAGTTTGGTGGAAATATTATTTAATAGGTGGAATGCTTGGGCTTATGTGTCATGGCTTAATGGTTAAGCAAAATGCTAGAACAATTAGAATGACAAAGCTAGATCCAACAGGAACAGTATTTCATCCTAAAAAATCTGCAATGTTATGGTATGCATTAAGATTTGCATTAGTAGTAACAGTACTTGTTGTATTAGGCTTTCTAGCTCCAAAGGATCCTAGAGAGAAATTTGTTATTAGTATGTTAAGCGCCCTTGGGGGATATCTTACATTAAAGGTTATATTTCTTATAATTCTTTTATGTTTCAGAGAGAAGGTGGTTAAAGAATGACCTTGTTGTATACAATGCCAAACGCAATTAGGTCGACAATTATCATTGTAGGTGTATTATGTTTATTCTTTATAATATTATTCTTCTTTATTAGAAGAGTTAATCCATTGAAGAGAACCCCATTATGGCTAGTTCCATTTATGTGGATTGTTGATTTAATCAACGGTTCTGTAAAGGCGAATATAGGAAAAAGATGGAAAATATATTCACCATGGTTTTTAACCTTAGTAATATTTATATTCTTCGCGAATATATCAGCTGTATTTGTATTAGATAATCCAACCGGTTATCTAGTTATTACAGCAGCGCTTGGCTTTATGACGTTTGTTGTTATACAACTAACAGGAATTACGTCACTCGGTGTAAAAGGTTATTTAAAAGGCTTTTTAGACCCATTCCCTATTATGCTTCCAATGAACATAATAAGTGAATTATCGTTACCAATCTCATTGGCATTACGTTTGTTTGGTAACTTAACTTCAGGAACTTGTATTTCAATATTAGTTAAATATGCACTAGGATGGTATGCACTTCCAATTATGCCATTTATGAATGCAATATTTGATATATTCTTTGGTGTAATACAAGTTGCAGTATTCGTTATATTATCAATGATCTTCACATCTATGAAGGTTAAAGATGAAGACAAAATTTATTCATAAGAAAAAAGAGGAGAAAAAGTAATATGGATTTTATGTTAGTTTTACAAAATGTTTTATCATTCTTAGAGGGCTTATCTACAGGTGATGGTCTTAAGGCAATCGGTGCAGGTTTAGCTGTATTCACAGGTTTCGCTGCCGCAATTGGTGAAGGTAATGTTGCCGCTCACGCAGTAGACGCAATGGCTCGTCAACCTGAAATGGCAGGTACTATTCGTACAACAATGCTTATCGGTCAAGCAGTATCTGAAACAACAGGTCTATATGGTTTAATCATAGCTATATTATTAGTAATGTAATTTTAAAGGAAAGGACACTTATTAGTGCTGGGTTGTACAAATGTTTTTAGTTGGAGATATCGCAGAAGCATTAGTAAAAATTAGAGAGACAATTCAGGAAACTTTAGGACCTTTATATCAAACTACAAATTTGACTGTTGATAGATTAACTCAATATGGTATCGATTTTGGTATTCAAATTGGAGCAACAATAATTTTATTTATCGTTGTATTAATATTCTTCTGGAAGCCAATTACAAAGATTCTAGAA
Source organism: Acholeplasmatales bacterium (assembly GCA_017441525.1). Classification (GTDB taxonomy): domain Bacteria; phylum Bacillota_I; class Bacilli_A; order Acholeplasmatales; family Anaeroplasmataceae; genus Anaeroplasma. Next base: position 17,838 of record JAFRXJ010000003.1, read on the forward strand.
CAAAGAAGACAAGTAATTGACAAAGAATTAACTGATGCTCAAAAGGCGAAGGATAACGCAATTGAAATTGAGGCTGAATTGAACAAGCAATTAACTGAAGCAAAACAAAAGGTTAAGGAAATGCTTGATAAGGCTGAAAAGGATGCAAATCTTAAGCGTGATGAAATTATTAATCAAGCTAAGGATGAAGCTAGAAGAAGAATGGATAATCTAAAGCTTGAGCTTGAACAAGAAAGAAAATCAATGGAAGATGATATCCGTAAGGAAATCGTTGATGTTGCTTTCGCTGCAGCTGAAAAGATTGTTTCTAAAGAGATTAACCAAGATAAATATCTAGACCTTGTTGATGATATCTTGAAGGGGGCAAATGAATAGTGGTTGAGAATGAATATGCTAAAGCTATTTATGAGCTAGCTCAGGAAAACAATAAGATAAAGGTTTTTAGAGATTGCTTTGTAGTTGTAACTCAAACTGCATTGAATAATAACGAATTTATGGAGATATTATCTTCTCCAGTCGTAAATAAAAGTAATAAAAAAGATATTATTAAAAAAGTATATGGTTCTTTAGATGAAGAATTCGTTAACTTTTTATATGTAATAATAGATCATAATAGATTTTCATCAATAAATGATATTTATTATGAATACGAAAATCTAGTTTTAACTGATAAGAATATTGTTAAAGCATCAATCTTTAGTGCTTATGAGCTAAATGATGCACAAATGAAAGAAATCATATCAGCATTAGAACATAGATATAAAAACAAGAAAATAGAAGCAGAAAATATAATTGATTCTGAACTTATTGGTGGTATTAGAGTTTTAGTTAACAATGAATCTGTTGACCTAAGCTTAAAGACATCTTTAGATAAGCTTAAGGAATCTATATTATAGGAAAGGATAAATGTATGGCAAAAATAAATTTATCTGAAATTTCAGCCCTAATTAAAGAACAAATCAAGTCATATAAGGAAGACATTCAAACTGAAAACGTAGGACACGTTGTTCAAGTTGGTGATGGTATTGCCCTAGTTCATGGTTTAAATAAGGCAATGTCAAGTGAACTATTAATTTTCCCTAATGATGTATATGGTATGGTTCAAAACCTAGAAGAAGATTGTGTAGGTGTTATCTTACTTGGAGAATCTTCAAAGGTTAAAGAGGGCGATTTAGTTAAATGCAGTGGAAGAATTCTAGAGGTTCCAGTAGGTGAAGAATTTATTGGACGTGTAGTTAATCCACTAGGTAAGCCTATCGATGGACTTGGAGCAATTGATATTAAAAATTATAGACCTATTGAGGTTAAAGCTACAGGTGTTATGGATAGAAAGGCTGTTAATGAGCCACTTGAAACAGGAATTAAGGTACTAGATGCCCTTGTACCTATTGGTAAAGGTCAAAGAGAATTAATTATCGGTGACCGTCAAACAGGTAAGACATCTATTGCTGTAGATACAATCTTAAATCAAAAGGGTAAGGATGTTATCTGTATTTATGTCGCAATTGGACAAAAGGAATCTACAGTTTCTAATGTTTATGAAACATTAAAAGAAAATGATGCAATGTCATATTCTATTATTGTTTCAGCATCAGCATCTAATCCTGCCCCATTATTATATTTAGCTCCATATTCTGGTGTATCAATGGCTGAATATTTTATGTATCAAGGAAAGAATGTATTAATAGTTTATGATGACCTTTCAAAGCACGCAGTTGCTTATCGTGAAATGTCACTATTATTACATCGTCCACCAGGACGTGAAGCATATCCAGGAGATGTATTCTATCTACATTCAAGATTACTTGAACGTGCTGCTAAATTAAATGAAAAGCTAGGCGGAGGATCTATTACAGCCTTACCTATTATTGAAACACAAGCAGGAGATATATCTGCATATATTCCTACTAACGTTATTTCAATTACTGATGGTCAAATATTCTTACAATCAGATTATTTCTATAAAGGTATTAGACCAGCTATCAATCCAGGTTTATCAGTATCACGTGTAGGTGGTGCAGCCCAAACTAAGGCTGTTAAGAAGGTTTCTGGTACACTTCGTCTTGATCTAGCATCTTATAGAGAACTTGAATCATTCACTCAATTTGGTAGTGACCTTGATGCTTCAACAAAAGCTAGACTTGATAGAGGTAAGAGAACTCAAGAGGTATTAAAACAAGATCTTCATAAAACTCTAGCAATGGAAGAGGAAGCTATAATCTTATATTCATTAGTTCATGGCTTCTTAGATGATATAGAGGTTGAAAAATTAAAATCATTTGAGGAAAGCTTATACCAAGATATTAAGACTGATGATTTAGGTAAGCAAATTATTTCTGAGATTAAAGAAACTAAGGCTTTACCAAAGGATTTAGCTAATCTTGATAAATATCTAAAAGAGTTTAAGAAAAGATTCATGTAGGAGGATTTTATGGCAAATTCACTACGTGAGGTAAAAATAAGAATTAATTCAACAAAAAGTACTGCCCAAATTACTAAAGCTATGTATATGGTTAGTCAATCAAAGGTAAAGAAGGCAGAAAAGACATATAAGCTATATCAGGATTTTATGACTAGAATTTCCAGTATGGTATCAAGAATCTTATATAAGGCAGGATCTGAATATCAACACCCACTTCTAACGAAAAGAGAAGTAAAAAGAACTGCATATTTCATTATTACCTCAGATAGAGGACTTGCTGGTGCATACAATTCATCTATCTTTAAGGCTTTAAGCGATAGAATAAAGGAAAGCCATAAATCTAATGATGAATTTTTAGTAGGAGCTGTTGGTAAGCAAGGTTTCTCATTTATAAAAAGAATGGGATACAATATGTTAAATGATAGTGCTGTATTTATTAGAGATGATGTTCAATTTGTAGATATTGAGCCACTAACAAAAAAGATTATTGATCAATATTTAGCTGGAGAAATTGATAAGCTAGTAATAGTATATAATCATTATGTAAACAGCTTAACTCAAGAAATAAAATTCGAAGAGCTTTTACCTATGGTTAAGCTAGATGCTGAATATGATAATATCGATTATGTATATGAATCTGGTATTGAAAAGACAGTTAATCTAATTTTAGCTATGTACGCAAAAGATATGGTATATGGAATCATATTAGATGCGAAAACTGCAGAGCATTCTGCACGAATGAACGCAATGAAGTCAGCTACTGATAATGCTGATGAAATAATTGATAAATTGCAATTATTATATAATAGAGCCCGCCAAAATGTTGTTACAACAGAATTAATTGATATTATTGGTGGTGCCAATGCGATAGGAGGCGACGAATAGTGTTTGGAAAAGTCGTTGAGGTTAAAGGACCAGTTGTAGACGTAATCTTCGATGAAGAATTACCTAAAATCAACGAAGCTTTAACTATTGATATATCTAAAGAAGAAAACAATGGTATTGGAATAAAGCTAACATTAGAGGTTGCTCTTCATATAGGCGATAGAAAAGTACGTTGTATTGCAATGGACTCAACTGATGGTTTAGTTAGAGGAATGAAGGTTAAAGCTACTGGAAATCCTATTACTATTCCTGTAGGAAGAGGCACATTAGGAAGAGTCTTTAATGTATTAGGTGAAACAATCGATGGTGGTGAAAAGCCTACTGATGTAGAATATAAGCCAATTCATAGAGAAGCACCTAAGCTTGATGAATTATCATCAAATGTTGAAATTCTAGAAACAGGTATCAAGGTTGTAGACTTATTAGCTCCTTATATTAAAGGTGGTAAAATCGGTCTATTCGGTGGTGCCGGAGTAGGTAAAACAGTTTTAATTCAGGAATTAATCCATAACGTTGCTCAAGAACATGGTGGTATTTCAGTATTTACTGGTGTTGGTGAGCGTACACGTGAAGGTAATGACTTATATTATGAAATGAAAGAAAGTGGAGTTATCAGTAAAACTGCCATGGCATTTGGTCAGATGAATGAGCCACCAGGAGCTCGTATGAGAGTTGCTCTTACAGGTCTTACAATGGCCGAATATTTCCGTGACCAAGAACATCAAGATGTATTACTTTTCATTGATAATATTTATCGTTTTACTCAAGCAGGTTCTGAGGTATCTGCCCTATTAGGACGTATGCCTTCAGCCGTAGGTTACCAACCTACATTAGCTACTGAAATGGGTAAACTACAAGAAAGAATTACATCTACAAAGGAAGGATCAATTACTTCAATCCAAGCAGTATATGTTCCTGCCGATGACTATACTGACCCAGCTCCAGCAACTACATTTACCCATCTAGATGCTACAACAAACCTATCTAGAAAACTTACTGAGGAAGGTATTTATCCAGCTGTTGACCCACTTGCTTCAACATCTAGAGCACTTCAACCATCAATCGTTGGAAAAGAACATTATGAGGTTGCAAGAAGAGTTCAACAAATTATTCAAAGATATAATGAATTACTAGATATTATTGCAATTTTAGGTATGGATGAATTATCAGAAGATGATAAGCTAGTAGTTAAAAGAGCGAGAAGAATTCGTTTATTCTTATCACAAAATATGTTTATTGGTGCAGCATTTACTGGTGTTCCAGGTGCTTATGTACCAGTAAAAGAAACAATAAGAGGCTTTAAAGAAATATTAGATGGCTTACATGATGACCTTCCAGAGGAGGCATTCCGTTTAGTTGGAACAATTGATGACGCAATCAATAAAGCGAAGGGTATGGCTAACTAATGAAAATTGTTATATCAACACATCAAGGAGTTTTATATAACGAGGAAATTGATTATGTTGTAGTACATGATCAGGATGATGGTGAATATACAATCATGCAAAACCATATTCCTGTTGTTTCAGTAATGGAAGAAGGCTTCTTAAAGCTTGTAAAGGGAAGTGATGAATTATTCATCATAATCGTTTCTGGTATACTTGAATTCCATGATAATTACTGTACTGTAACTGTTCAAGAGGCTCAGGCAGGAAGAACTTACGAATCTACAAAGGTTCACCTTGCTGAGGCTAGAAAGGAACGCCTAGAAAGAAATCGTCAAGAATCTACTGATTTCACAGAAAAGGAAAAGGAATTACGCGAGCACATCAAAAAGGCTAAGGCCGGAAGATTATAAAAATAAAAAATGCTGTTTTGACAGCATTTTTATTAAATAAGGTGATATTATGTTTTTAGAATTAACAATTGATTATTATAAATTAACATTCGCATTAATCTATATATTAATATTTGTCATTTCGTATTATGTTATATTAGGTTCTCGTTTTGAATCACTATTCAAGCAAGGAAAAATATGGCAAATAAGAATAGGACAAATCTTATTGTCATTAATAATAGCTTTCTTTGTGACAGAAGCATTAATGCTAATATTACCTACATTTTAATTATTCTGCAGGAATCTCAATCAAAGATTCCTGTATTTTTTTTAATGATGTAACATCTATTTTATTTTTATATAATAATTCTTCTAATCCATTTTCTTTTTCTTTAGCTATTCCAAATGTTATTATTACATCATTAGTAAAAGAAGAATCTATTATATTAATATCTTTAATATTAATTAAATTATTATATGAGGAATAAGATGTTGTTAGCATATATAGAGAAACTTCCTTAGTGACATATCTTTTACAAAGTTTTAGTGCCTCAGATACTGCAGAAGAATATGCCCTAATTAATCCACCAGCCCCTAAAAGAATACCACCAAAATATCTAGTGACAATTGCTAAAATATTTGTCATATCATTTTGTTTTAAAACATTCATCATAGGTGCACCTGCAGTTTTTTGTGGTTCCCCATCATCACTACATTTTTGAATATCTTGGTTTTCACCTAAAATATATGCATAACAGTTATGAGTTGCATCATAATATTTCTTTCTAGTTTCTTCTAGAATAGAATTAATTTCTTCAATGCTGTTAACACGATAAATATGCGTGATAAATTCACTTTTTTGAATTGTTATAGTATTTTCTACTGAATCTATAATTTTATACATATTTTTATCCTCAAGATTAGAATATCACAATAAATAAATTAATTCAATTTTATATTTATAATAAATTAATAAATATAATGTATGGTTTTTTTGACTAAAAAAAAATTAAATGTTATAATTAAAAAGGTGTTTATTATGAAATATTTAGATAAGGGAATTAGCTTAATAAATAAAATAAAATCTTACGGCTATGATGCTTATTTAATAGGCGGATGTGTAAGAGATTTTTTATTAAATATTCAGTCTAATGATATTGATGTAGCCACATCAATGCCCCTTGATTTATTAAAAAAAGAATTTAAATTCAAGGATAATGGCACTAAATATTTAAGTATCACTATTAAACATGAGGGAGTAAATTTTGAGATAACTCATTTTAGAAAGGATATAGAATATATTGATAATAGACATCCTATCGTAGAAGAGGTAGATAATCTTTTTGATGACACTAAAAGAAGAGATTTCACAATCAACGCTTTGGCAATAGATTCAAATAAAAAGATAATAGATTATCATGATGGTCTAAAGGATTTAGAGAAAAAACAAATAAAGGCTATTGGAAATCCTATCAAAAGATTTGAAGAGGATGCCATAAGAATACTAAGAGCCCTTTATTTTTCTTCTAAATTGAATTTTAAGATAGAAGATAATACATTAGAAGCAATTAAAGAAAAAGCTTATTTATTAGGAAATTTATCTAATGAAAGAATATATGAATATTTTGTTAAAATAATTACTGCTAAATATCCTAAGGGATTAAATTATATTAAAGAATATGATTTATTTAGATATATCCCAGATTTCAAGGATTGGCTTTCTACAGTAGATTTTGGATATGATAAAGATGAATTAGCTTATTTATATTACTTAAAATATAAAAAATATCCAGTTATTTCTACAAGTTTAGAGAAGAAGCTATGTCTATCACTAGCTGATTTAGTTAATAATAATTTTTCTGATTTTTCATTATATAAAAATAAAGAAAGTGTTTATAAACTAACTAAAGTATTAGATAGAATAAATGTTAATTCTAGACAATTAAAAAATAGAATTAATGAATTTCCAATTAGCTACGATTCAGAATTAGCAGTTTCAAAGCTTGAAATAACAAGTCATTTTGAAGACAGATTAAAATCAGCTGCAGTAAATGAAATAATAAAGGCTGTCTTATCTAAGAAAATTAATAACGATAGATTATCAATATTAAACTATATTGAGGTGCTAAAGGATGCAAGGTAAAATTGAAGCTTACATTGATTCTTATGATTATTTGACAATATTGATTGATAAAAGCTTAAAGGGTAATGAGAAAAAGTTTTATCTTGTTGATAAAAATAAAACAGAAGAATTAGAAATATTAAATTGTATAGAAGAAAGAGACTTTTATAAATATATAGTTAAATTTATTCCTACAATTGAATTACATAAGGATTATATAATAAAAGACGAATGTGATAATAATACACTACTTAGAAGTGGAGCTATTATCAGAGAAAAGAAATTCGAAGATATTTATTATTATGATGGTCCTTTAGGAGTAGATTATTCAAAGACTAGAACTATATTTAGAATATGGTCTCCTGTTGCTAAAGAGATTTATATTGAATTAAATGTAAATAATAAATCAGAAAAACATTATTTAAAATATAAATCTAAAGGCTTATGGGAAACTACAATAAAAGGTGACCTAGATTCTGTAGGTTACTTATATTTTGTAAGAGTATTTGATAGATTTATTAAGATTAATGATCCATACGCTATAGCTGCTGGCGCTAATGCTAAAATTAATTATGTTATAGATTCTTCTAAATTATATAAATTAAAAAATCCAAAGCCTGAATTTTCAGGTGAATATACAGATGCTATTATATATGAAGCATCTGTTAGAGATTTTACTCAAGGAGTAGAAGGAAAATATAATGGAACATATCTTGGTATGATAGATAATTCTAAAGATTCTATTGGAGAATATAGAGGTTTAAAATATATTGCTTCACTTGGAGTAACACACTTACAATTACTTCCAGTATTTGATTTTGGTGGTGTAAATGACCTAGAAAAAGATAATGAATATAACTGGGGATATAACCCTGTTGAATATTTTGTTCCTTCTGGTTGGTATTCAACTGAGCCAAATAATCCATATACTAGAATTAATGAATTATTAATGATGATTGATGAAGCACATAAATTAGGCTTAAGAATTAATTATGATGTTGTATTTAATCATGTTTATAAGCATGAATTATTTGCATTTGATAATTTAGTTCCAGGATATTTCTATAGAATAGAAGCTAATGGTGCATTATCTAATTCATCAGGCTGTGGTAATGTTATAGCATCTGAAAGATTGATGGCTAGAAGATTTATCAAGGATATATTAGTATATATAACTAAAACATTTAAAGCTTCAGGATTTAGATTTGATTTAATGGGTCTATTAGATATAGATACATTAAATGAAGCTTATGAAGAAATATCTAAGATAGATGATAAGATTATGGTTTATGGTGAAGGATGGAATATGATGAACCCACTTCCTGATGAGAAGAGAGCTCATATGTATAATCACCACAAGCTTTTAAATTATGCATTTTTCAATGATCGCTTTAGAGATTATGTTAGAGGTGGTCAATGGAATAAAACTCCAGGATTCGCACTTGGAAACGAAAGAAGTACATTTGATCTAAATCATTTAATTATGGGTTCATGCATTGATTATTATAAATTTGATGAACCAACAAGAAGTGTAAATTATGTAGAATGTCATGATAATTATACATTCTATGATTATTGTAAATATTACAGCTCAATGGATGAGAAATACATTAAGAATTCAGCCAAGCTAGCTTTAGAGCTTGTCTTAATATCTGAAGGTATTCCATTCATTCATGCTGGTCAAGAATTCTTTAGAACTAAGATGGGTATCGAGAATTCTTATAATTCACCAGATAAGATAAATAAAATAGATTATTCTAGAAGAAATAAATATATTTCTAATGTGGAAGCAATAAGAGATTTAATAAGCATTAGAAAAGAATACAAGCTATTTAGATTATCTAATCACAAGGATATTGAAAATTTAGTTCATCCATTAGATGGAATAACTTCAGGTAGAACTACAGGTGTTTTATTTGAAGATGAGAAGAATAAAATTCTTTTATATGTTAAAAATGATTATAATGATAGTCAATTATTCTCTAATGGCTTCGCATTAATATTTGATGGAAAGAGAAAATGCGAAATTGTTAAAGAAGAGTATACATTTAAACAACCTGGTATTTATATCTTTAGAAAGGAAAAGTAGAATATGGAATTAGTAGGAATAGTTACATCAATTAATTCATCAGATGGAATGTTAAATTTAATAGTTTCTGATAAAGATAGAAATATCTATAATTTAAAGGTATCTACAGAAGAAGGTAAATCAATTAAGATTGGTAATGCATATTCATTTAAATATGAAGAGGTTAAGGGTGTTGAAAGAACATCTTATAAAGTATTATCTTTTATTGATGTTGATAGTCTAGATTTAAAAGAAAGAGATAAAGCTTTAAGATCTTTATATAAATCTGCACCATTTGATCTAGATTATGCTGAAAAAGAAATAAAGAATTATATCAACAAGATTGATAATAAAATTATAAAAGAAATAACTAAGTCATTAATTGATAAATATTATGATGAGTATTTTGTATTCCCTGCAGCATCTAAAATGCATCATGCCTACATTGGAGGACTTGCTCACCACTGTATTGGAATGCTTCATATGAGTGAAGGATTCTTACTAAATTATGATTATTTAGATAAGAATTATATTTATGCAGGTATTATCTTACATGATATTGGTAAAGCAATTGAATTATCAGGTAATATCAATACTGAATATACACTAAAGGGTCAACTATTAGGCCACTTAGTACTTGGGGCAATGGAGATATCTGAGGCAGCTAAGAGTCTAGGATACGAAAATAGTGAAGAAGCTATGATTTTAGAGCATATGTTAATAAGTCATCATGGAGTACCTCAATTTGGTTCTCCTAAAAAGCCAATGACTGCAGAAGCATTAGTACTTTGGTATATTGATACAATTGATTCTAAGTTTAGAGTATTAGGCGATGAATTAAAGAGAACTGAAAATGGTTCATTCACTGAATCAATTGGCGTAATTGATAAGAGTAAGATTTATAAGCCACAACAATAATACGAGAGTTTTTACTCTCGTTTTATTAAGGAGAAATAATTATGGAAAGAATTCAAGAAATTGAAAGATCAATAATTAAAAATTATAGAGGAAGACTTTGGGCACCATTTATTAAGGCATTAAAGGAATATGAATTATTAAAGCCTAATGATAAAGTATGTGTATGTATATCAGGTGGTAAGGATTCAATGTTAATGGCTAAGCTTTTTCAGGAATTAAAAAGACATTCTGATTTTGAATTTGAAGTAAAATATTTAGTTATGAATCCCGGCTATAATGAAGCTAATTTAAATCATATTAAGGCTAACCTAGAATTACTTCAAATTCCTGCAACAATTATAGATACAGATATATTTGAAATAGCGAATTCTCAAGAAAAAAGTCCTTGTTATTTATGTGCCAAGATGAGAAGAGGAGCATTATATACATTAGCTGAAAAATTAGGATGTAATAAAATTGCGTTAGGCCACCATTTTGATGATGTTATTGAAACAACATTAATGAATATGTTAAATGCTGGATCTTTCCAAACTATGCTTCCAAAGCTTCATAGTGATAATCATAAAGGAATGGAATTAATTAGACCTTTATATTTAATTAGAGAAAAAGATGTAAAGGCATGGGCTAAATATAATGATTTAAGATTTATCATGTGTGCATGTAGATTTACTGAGGCTTGTTCCGTTGATGGCGAAATTAATTCCAGTAGAAGATTAACAACTAAAAATTTAATTAAAGAATTAAAATTAAATTATAACGATAATGTTGAAAAGAATATATTTTCTTCAGCATCTAATATTAATATGAATATGATATTAGGTTATAAAAAGGATGGAGTTATACATTCATTCTTAGATGATTATGATGAAGAAAAATAATTAATATAATTGAAACTTGAAAATAATATTTAATTAGATTATAATATTTGTGTTTATAAAATGATGACGAAAGACATGGTAGAGAATATTCTTTTAGAGAGAGAATCAAAATGGTGAAAGATTCTTAAGATAAAATCTATGAATTCACTTTCTGAATGGCACCAATCCTGCCCGTATTACTGCGTTAAAGTATAATGAGTGCTGTGTATATTTATATATGCAGAAGTAAGGTGGTACCACGATAATTCGTCCTTAAGATTTATTCTTAAGGATTTTTTTATTTTAGGAGGACATATGACAGAACTAGAAAGATTAAATCAGATTCCTGATGACGTTGACAATGAATTAAAGAACGTAGAAGATTTAAATCAATTACAGCAAAAGAAGGCAGTTTTTTTAGGTAAAAAGGGACCTTTTGCTGAAATAATGAATAATATGAAGAATTTAGGTGCTGATGCTAAAAAGGAAATTGGTATGGCTACTAATAAGATTAAGCAAGCAATTGAAGCTAAATTCGAAGAAAAGAGAAAAGCTATTGAAGATGCAATAATCCAAAAGAAGCTAGAGCAAGAAAAGATTGATGTTACACTTCCAGGTGTAGCACTACCTGTAGGTGGAATTCATCCTTTAATGCAAACAGTAATGGATTTAGAGGATTTATATATTTCAATGGGATATAGCGTTGCTGAAGGACCAGAGATTGAAACAGATGAATTCTGTTTTGAAAAGCTAAATCTACCTAAGGGACATCCTGCAAGAGATATGCAAGATACATTCTATATTAACCCTGAATTATTATTAAGAAGCCAAACTTCACCTGTTCAAGTAAGAACTATGCTTGAAAAGAAGGGTGAACCTATCAAGATTATTTGTCCAGGTAAGGTTTATAGAAGAGATGCAGATGATGCAACACATTCACATCAATTTATGCAATGTGAAGGTTTAGTATTAGGACCAAATATTACATTAGCTGACCTTAAGGGTGCCCTATTAGAAATGGCTAGAAAGATGTTTGATAAGGATAGAAAGATTAGACTTCGTCCATCATTCTTCCCATTCACTGAGCCATCAGTTGAAGTAGATGTATCATGCGGTATTTGTGGTGGTAAAGGTTGTTCAACATGCAAGAATTCTGGTTGGATTGAAATTTTAGGTGCTGGTATGGTTAATGACAATGTATTACGCATGTCAGGTTATGATCCTAAAAAAATTCAAGGATTTGCATTTGGTATCGGTGTAGAAAGAATCGCTATGCTTAAATATAAGATTGATGATATTAGAAATTTCTATATCAACGATGTTAGATTTTTAAATCAGTTCAAGGAGGAAAAATAAGATGAAAGTATCTAAGAAATGGTTAAAAGAATATCTTAATTTAGATAACCTTACTGATGAAGAATTATATAATGTAATAACAGCTCATGTTTGTGAGATTGAAACAATGACTAAGATGGTTGATGCTAACAATCTTACAATTGGTTATGTCAAAGAATGCGTTGCAATTGAAGGCACTCACCTTCATCAATGTCAAGTAGAAGTAAGACCTGGTGAAGTTACTCAAATTGTTTGTGGCGCTCCAAATGTTGAAGCTGGCAAAAAGGTAATTGTTGCAAACCCAGGTGCTATATTGCCAGGCAATTTCAAGATTAAGGCTTCTAGAATTAGAGGCGTAGAATCTAATGGTATGTTATGTTCTTTACAAGAATTAGGTATTGAAGAAAAATATGTACCAGAGGAATTCAAAAATGGTATTTATCTATTCTCTGATGATGTAAATGTGGGTGATGATCCACTAGAGGTTTTAGGATATGATGACACAATCATTGACCTTGAGGTTACATCAAATAGAAGTGATTTATTATCAATTGAAGGTGTAGCTTATGATTTAGGCGCTGCCTTAAATCAAAAGATTACAACTATCTTACCTGAATTTGAAGAAGATAAAGAAGAAAATCCAGTTAAAGTTAGGGTTTTAACTGATAAATGTTATAAATATAACGCAAGATATATTAAAGGTGTTAAAATTGCTGAATCACCAATGTGGTTAAAATCTAAATTAGTAGCTTCAGGTATTAGACCTATTAATAATGTAGTAGATGTTACTAATTTAGTATTAATGGAATTAGGTCAACCACTACATTCATTTGATGCGGATAAGCTAGGAAATGAAATCGTAGTTAGACTTGCGAATAAGGATGAAAAGCTAAAGACTTTAGATAATATTGAAAGAGTTCTAGACCTAGCTGATATTGTAATTACTGATGGTAAGGAAGCCGTATGTGTTGGTGGTGTAATGGGTGGTTTATCTACAGAAGTAGATAATAACACAACAAATATCATCCTTGAGGCTGCATATTTTGATCCACTTTCTATTAGAAAAACATCTTCAAGATTAAATCTTAAGAGTGAATCTTCTATGAGATTTGAAAGAAAGATTGATTATTATAGAGTTGAAAGAGCACTAGATTACGCAGCACAATTAATCCAAGAATTAGCTGGTGGAAAGATCTTAAAGGGTGTTGTATCTGATATTAAGGTTACACCAGAAACTAAGACTATTGATATTACAGTAGAAAAGATTAATTCTGTATTAGGTACTAACCTAGATAAATCTTATATTGAAGATTTATTTAATAGACTAGCTTATAATTATTCAGTTAATAATGGTACATATTCAATCACAATCCCTTCAAGAAGAATGGATTTAGAAGAATCTCAACAAGATATTATCGAAGATGTTGCAAGAATGTATGGTTATGACAATATTCCTACAACTATCGCAATGACAAGAGATAAGGGTGGTCTTACTTATTCTCAAAAGAGAACAAGATTAATAAGACAAATCTTAGCTTATATGGGCTTAAATGAAACTATTACATATTCATTAATAGCTAAAAAGGATTTAGGCTTATATGTTGAAAATGTATTAGAACCAGTAGAAGTATTAATGCCACTTACAGAAGATAGAGCAGTAATGAGACAATCTTTATTAAATGGTGTTATTGACGCTATTAAATATAATAAAGCAAGAAAGCTTGAAAACTTATCATTCTTCGAAATTGGAAATGTTTATAATACAAATGGACAAGAGCTTCATTTAGCAATTGCGTTAAATGGTTTATATTCATCTAATTTATGGAAGGGCGAAAAGCAAGTATCTTCATTCTATGTATTAAAGGGTATCTTAGACACATTATTTGAAAAGCTAAACTTTACAGCTCAATACCTACCATATTCTGGAATCCAATCATTCCACCCAGGTAGATGTGCAAAGATTATGCATAGAAACCAAGAAATTGGTGTAATTGGCGAATTACATCCTAAATTCGCTAAAGCAAATGATGTTTCAGGAACAATCGCATTAGAAATTAATATTACTCCATTAATTACTGAAGAAAATAAATTAAAATATCATTCAATTAACAAATTTCCAGCAATTAATAGAGACTTAGCTATCGTTGTTAAGAAAGATGTATTAGCTGATTCAGTTAAAGAATCTATTAAAAAGGCAGCTAAAGGCCATTTAACAGATATTAAACTATTCGATGTTTATATGGGTGAAAATGTAGGAGAAGATGAAAAGTCTTTGGCATTCTCATTAGTATTTGAAGACTATACAAAGACATTAGAAACTGAAGAAGTTGATGGATTTGTTAAAGATATTTTAGCTAAGCTAGAAAAAGATTATAACGCAAGATTAAGATAAAATTATAAGCCCCTAATTTAAAATAATTAGGGGACTTTTTTCTTTTATCTTTTATATTATTATAAATAATAGTATAATAATCTAGGAAATTAGGTGAAATGATGCAAAGTATTTATGGCTTTACTCTAGACATGTTAAAAGAATATATGATTAATTTAGGTGAGAAGCCATTTAGATCATCTCAAATAATTGAATGGCTTTATAGACAGCAAGTTAGATCTTTTGACGAAATGACTAATATTTCTAAATCATTTATTGAAAGATTGAAACAAGACTTTGACCTAGATTTATTAGAATGTGTTACTAAACAAGAATCTTATGATGGAACAAGAAAGTTCTTATTTAGATTAAAAGATGGTAATTTAATAGAAACAGTATTAATGAATAATGAATATGGTTATAGTGCTTGTGTAACAACAGAGGTTGGTTGTAATATGGGCTGTGTATTCTGTGCTTCAGGTATGAAAAAGAAATTAAGAAACCTTGAAACATCAGAAATAGTATTACAGGTTTTAACCGCATCAATTCTTACAGGTATTAAAATATCACATGTTGTTGTCATGGGTATTGGTGAACCATTTGATAATTATGATAATGTAATAAATTTTATTAAGATATTAAACGAACCAAAAGGCTTAGAAATTGGCGCTAGACATATAACAGTATCTACTTGCGGATTAGTACCAAAGATTTATGAATATAGTGAATTTCCACTACAGGTTAATTTAGCTATATCACTTCACGCACCTAATAATGAAATTAGAAATCAAATAATGCCTATCAATAAATCATATCCAATAGAGATATTATTTAAGGCAATTACTGATTATATAGATAAAACAAATAGAAGAGTTACAATTGAATATATCTTGCTTCAAGGATTAAATGATACAGTAGCCTGTGCTAATGAATTAGCAAATTTACTTACAGGCTTAAATGTATATGTAAATTTAATTCCATACAATGAAGTAAAGGAAAAACCATATAAAAGAAGTAAAAAGGAAGATATGGTTAAATTCTTTGATATTTTAAAGAAAAGAAAAATTAATGTACAGCTAAGACGTGAGCAGGGATCTGATATAGATGCTGCCTGCGGACAGCTAAGAAGCAAACATATTAAATAATGGTGGATTAATGGAAAAAGGAAGAGTAATTAATTTAAATGGCGGTGTTTATAAGGTTTTAATGGAAGATGGTAACATCTTATCATTAAAAGCTAGAGGCAAGCTAAGAAGTGAAAAAACATATCAGGTAAATGATAAATCATTAAGTAAGAAAAAAGATGTTCAAGTTATCAAGAATTCTCCAAAGGTAGGAGATATTGTATTAATTGATAATGATATGATTGCCTCTTACCTACCAAGAAAAAATGAAATGATTAGACCTGATATATCTAATGTAGATCAAATATTATTAGTTTTTGCCGCAAAAGAGCCTGATTTTTCTTTCTTTTTATTGGATTTATTTATAGTTAATATTATCAATAAAAAAATTAAACCACTAATTGTTATATCTAAAATAGATAAATTAAATGATGAAGAGTTAAATAATTTAAAACATGATATGGATTATTATAAAAAGATGGGATATGATGTTTTATTTGTTAATAGCTTAAATGGTGAAGGTATTTCTGAATTAAAAGAAGAATTAAAAGGAAAGATTACTATTTTATCAGGCCAAACAGGTGCTGGTAAATCTACTTTAATTAACGCAATCTTACCAGAATTTAATTTAAGAACACAAGAAATATCAAAGAGCTTAGGTAGAGGTAAGCATACAACTAGAGAAACTAACCTATATATGTATGAAGATGGATTTATAGGGGATACACCAGGCTTTTCAAAGCTAGATTTATCTGGCATTGATAAAGATGATTTAAAATATTTATTTGAAGATTTTAAAGAATATAAATGTTTCTTTAAAGATTGTAATCATAAAGAAAATATTAAAGGCTGCAATGTATGTGAAGCAGCAAAGAATGGATTAATTCTAAATTCTAGATATCAAAATTATTTAAAGATGTATGATTTAAAGGAAGGTAAAAAATAATGAAAATAGCATTATCAATCTTAACATTAGATTTTTCTAATGTAGAAAATAAGTTTAGAAGTCTTGCAGAAGGTGTAGATTATATTCATATGGATATAATGGATGCTGAATTTGTTCCTAATATTTCATTTGGTTATAGTATTGTAGCTAATTTAAGAAAACTAACTGATAAACCATTTGATACACATCTAATGATGATGCATCCACAAAATTATATTAATCAATTCGCATCTGCAGGAAGCCAATATATTACATTCCATGTAGAGGCAGATTGTGATGTTATGTCTACAATTAATCAAATTAAAGATGCTGGTGTTAAGGCAGGTATTTCAATTAAGCCTAATACTAGTGTAGAAGAGATTGAAAAATACCTTCCATATGTTGATATGGTATTAGTAATGTCAGTTGAACCAGGCTTTGGTGGACAAAAGTTTATGCCTTCAGCAATTGATAAGGTTAAGAAATTAAAAGAATTAAAAGAAAAGAATAATTATAATTATTTAATTAACATTGATGGTGGTATTAATGGTGAAACTGCACCATATATTTCAAAATATGTTGATTTAGCTGTTTCAGGATCTTATATTTGTAACGCAACAAATCCTGATGAAAGAATCGAAATTTTAAAGAAATTATGATATATTGAAGAAGAGCCAATGGGCTCTTTTTTCTTGAAATTATATATTTTGTAATATATAATCATAAGTGATTTCGGAGGTATTGAAATTATGGAAAAAATTAAAATGACTACTCCATTAGTTGAAATGGATGGAGATGAAATGACAAGAATCTTATGGAAAATGATAAAGGACGAATTATTATTACCATTTGTAGATTTAAAGACTGAATATTATGATTTAGGTTTAGTTGAAAGAGAAAAGACTAAAGACCAAATTACAATTGATTCTGCCAATGCTGCTAAGAAGTATGGCGTTGCTGTAAAGTGTGCAACTATTACTCCAAATAAGCAAAGAGTAGAGGAATATAATTTATCAGAAATGTGGAAGAGCCCTAATGGTACTATTAGATCAATTTTAGATGGTACTGTATTTAGAGCCCCAATTATTATTGATACAATTAAGCCAGTAGTAAAGAATTGGAAAAAGCCAATTACTATTGCACGTCACGCTTATGGTGATGTATATAAGGATACAGAATTTAGAATTGAAGAACAAGGTAAGGCAGAATTATTATTTACAGGTAAAAGTGGGGCAATTCAAAGACAAACTATTTATGATTTCGAATGTCCAGGTGTATTACAAGGCTTATATAATAAAGATTCATCAATTGAATCATTTGCACATTCATGTTTTAAGTATGCTATAGATACAAAACAAGATTTATGGTTCTCAACAAAGGATACTATTTCTAAGAAATATGATCAAACATTTAAATTAAAATTTCAAGATATTTATGAGAAATGCTATAAGGCTGAATTCGAAAAGCTTGGTATTACTTATTTCTATACATTAATTGATGATGCTGTAGCTAGAGTAATAAGAAGTGAAGGTGGATTCATTTGGGCATTAAAGAACTATGATGGTGATGTTATGTCAGACATGGTTTCAACTGCCTTTGGTAGCCTTGCAATGATGACATCTGTATTAGTTTCTCCAGATGGAAAATATGAATATGAGGCAGCTCATGGTACTGTAACTCGTCATTATTATAAATATCTAAAGGGTGAAGAAACTTCAACTAACCCAATGGCTACAATCTACGCTTGGTCAGGTGCCCTTAGAAAGCGTGGAGAATTTGATGGATTAACTGATTTAGTTAAATTTGCAGATAACCTTGAAAAGGCATGTATTGATACATTATTAGATGGTATTATGACTAAAGATTTAGTTAATTTAGTAGAAGAAGGAATCAAAGTAAAGGCTGTAACTTCTAAAGAATTTATTTTAGAAATTAAGAAGCATTTAGAAGCTTATTATAATTAATAATTATAAGCACATAGAATCCAAATGATCTATGTGCTTTTTTCTGTATGTCGGGCATGTTATATGTCTAGGGTGAAAGTCCCAAGAGAGGTAGTTGTCGCCAACTCGATAGCGACTTGCAAAGCGTAAACCAGTAATGGAGCGTGAAAAGAAGCAATAGCGAAATCGTGGCTCAATG
>JAFRXJ010000028.1 GCA_017441525.1 Acholeplasmatales bacterium
ATTAATTAATTATAATGGTAAAACAATAATAATAGCCACATATAAAAGAGCTAAAATATTAAAAATAAAAGATGAAGAAGTAATAATCAAACAGGGTAAATATAGATTTACAGTAAAATTAATAAAGAAGAATTCGTTTGATTTAAAAGCACCTAAATTAGGTCAAATGGATAGAATAATAAAAGAAAGTGCAGAATGTGTTGTTTCATATTGTATATTTCGGATAATCCCTGCCAGGCATCTCGGCAATTGTAGGCCACTGCCAAAAGGGCGTTAGCCATTAAGCCAAAGGCATTAATAAAGCCGATAGGCAAGATATCCTTTAGGATAGCTTTATTAACATTGTAATTATAATAATACATTAAATACTTTTATTCAATATCATTTTTAAGGATTCCTCTTTTTGAGGGTCCTTTTAATTCTATTATGTATGAATTAGATCTTAATCTATCCATAACAGCATCAGCTAATGTAGGATCAAAAAACACATCATACCAATTGGTAATAGGAAGCTGAGAAATTATAATACATGATTTTATATTATCTCTATCTTCAACCAATTCCAAGAAATCTCTGGTCTCGGCCGCAGTCATTTTAGCTAAACCAAAATCATCTAATATTAATAAATCAACTCTCTTATATTTATTCATAAGTATATTATAAGTATTATCAGCTTTTGATATATTTATGTCTAACATTAATCTAGGAACCCTTATATAAGCAACTTTATAATTTAACATACAAGCTCTATATCCTAAAGCAGAGGCAATATAAGTTTTTCCTGTACCTGTCGCACCAGCTATCACCAAATTTTTACATTGGCTTATCCAAGTACAAGAGGTCAATTTTGAAAATAGTTCTTTATCAAGATTTCGCTCTGGTGAAAAATCAATAGTTGTTATATCTGGTTTGATTTTAAAATTAGCCTTTTTAGCTAATGCAGTAATTTTTTTATTACGTCTAGCATTAATTTCAAAATCTAATAGTACAGATAGTCTAGAATCAAAGTCTAATGACATAAATTCTTTAACATCATTATAATCTTGATAATAAGCTGCCATATTTGATAGATTTAATTCCTTTAGTTTTTTATAATTTTCTTGATTCATTATTTGTTACCTCCATAATATTCTTTTCCTCTTACGTTATCATTACGTATTGGAGTTTCCGTAGGAGGCGGAGTGATAGTTAGTAGATACTTAAATATGTCATTACAAGCTTTAAAACTATACGTTTTATTTTCATTACATAGCTTAACAGCTTGAAGAAATATTTTTTTATTAGCTTTACATAATTTTTGTAAGCCTAAACATCCTCTATATCTTATTTGTTCGATGGTTACACCATTATACATTCCATTCATAAATTCTTCGACATCTGGGGATATTGATTTAGCCCATTTTTTAAATGATTGTTGATTGATATTATTATAAGCTTGGTGATTAGGTGGCATATGTTCTATAGTAGTGGTATATAGGTTTTTATATGACCTTGGATGCGTGCAAATTCGTTCATTATTGTGCCATATTTCAATAATTAATGGTTTAGCTTTCACTTCAACTTTTTCACCAATATATCTATAAGGAACTGAATAGTATTTATGATCATATTCGATATGATAATCAATATTTACTTTAGCAAAAATAGAATCAATTATTTCAAATCTTTCCTTTGGAAGAGGTAATAGTGCGGGCTTATCTTCATTTATAAATACTGATTCACGACTTCCTTCTTTCTTTTGGAAAGGTTTGGAAACAAAATCAGCTAAATGTTTTCTAATGGCCACATTAATTTCAGCAATGGAATGAAATTGATCATTTCTAATCTTAAGCATTATATATCTTTCAACTGCATCGAAAACTGATTTTTCAACGTTAGGCTTATCCTTTGGTGTTCTAACTCTAGCTGGAATACAAACAGCTCCATAATATTCTACTAATTCAGCAAATGATGAATTAAGCACAGTGTCGTATTTAGAAGTTTTAGTAACAGCAGATTTATCATTATCAGGGACAAAGATAGCAGGAACACCACCATAATATTCTAATGCATGAATAGTACCAAGATTGAAAGACATCGAGGTTTGATTAGGAAAAGCTTCGACATAAGGATAAGTACTACGGCCTAATGTAGTAACGAAAAAGCAAGCAACACATTGTTTACCATTTGAATCCTCGTATTTGAGTTTATCTCCAACCCAATCTATTTCCATACGCTCGCCACATTTTCTTTCAACATGCATACTAATTTTACGTGAGCTTATGTATTCTCTATATCTTTCACAAAATTGAGTATATTTTAATCCATCCGGATACTTTTCTAGATACTCTTGATGTAATATCATCATTGTCATATTTTTATGATTTTTCATTTCACGATCTATCCAATCCATATCAGGCTCTGGTATATCTCTATATGGATTACTATTTGGATAAATAACGTCTTTCAAAGCATCATCACTCATATCCTTAGCAATATCGTAAGTTATATTTACTGCCTTAGCCATTTTTAAAACATTACTTACTGCATCACGACTTTTTCCAACGGCCTTAGCCGTTTCTCTTTGAGATAAATGTAATTCATCTCTTAAACGTAATATTTCTCTAATAAAATTCATCTTTAAACTCCTTGCCATAATAAACACCTCTCAACTAGTAATTTTAGTTTAAGGTGTAAAATTTATTATGTCAACAAAGCTACAAAAGGGTGGCCTGGAATTGCCGAGATGCCTGGCCTACAATCGCCGAGATGAGTGGCCTACATTAGCCGAAATACACA
>JAFRXJ010000029.1 GCA_017441525.1 Acholeplasmatales bacterium
GAGTCAAAGCTCTAAATGGTTTTAACGAGATCACATATGTGTCTCAATGATTAAATAACTTTCCATCACTACTATTATACATTAATATTAGAAATAAAAAAACTAAGAGATTAACTCCTAGTTTTAGTATACGAAAAGAGGGTGTAAAACCCTCATTTTCTTAGAAGAATACTTCTTTTGCCTTTTCCTTAGTTTCTTTAGATGCAATGAAAGGAATACGAGTTGTATAACCAGCCTTTGCAGCAACAATCATCTTAGTTGGCCATACTTGGATTTGTTGATTCCATGTAGCAACTGTATCATTGTATGTTTCTCTAGCTGCAGTAATTTCCTTTTGTAGATATGAATTTTGTTTAATTGCGTCTGCGATTTCAGCATGGCTTCTTAATTCAGGATAATTTTCAATAGCGATATTTAATCTATTGTTGATTGTATCAGCTTGATTACCCATTTGAATTCTTTCTTCATCTGTTAAGCCTTGAGTATTAGGTCTACCACTTCTTGCCTCAGCAATTGCAGTAAATGTTTCCTTATCTAATGTTACAGCCTTATCTACTAATTTTGCTAAATTAGATAAAATAACTACTCTTTGTTCTAAATAATTATCAATTTGTGATGCATCATGGTTGATTTTTTGTTCTAATTGTCTTAAATATGTACCAGCCTTAATCTTCTTTAATAAGAAAATTACACCAGGTATAATTAAACATACCCATAATAAAACCTCAAAAATTGTAGAGCCTACACCAACCTTAACTGGTATTTGCTTTGCAATTACGTTAATATCCTTTCCTTCTTCTCTGATAGGTCCAGTTTCTTCATCTAATGTGTTTGCCATTTTCTATTTCTCCTTTTTCTTCTTTTTTATATTCAATTAGTTTCCTAATTTGAACCTTTGTTATTGTTGTTTGAATCTTGAATATTTGAATTATTTAGCGAATTCTTTGCTTCATCTATAGCTTCACTAACATTTCCATATTCAGCATCTAATTCTGCTTTTAAAATATCTTGGGCAGTAGGTTTTGTTTGATTTGATGAATTTGTTTTAAAAGCATTATTAACTGATGCTTTTTCAATAAAATCACCTAATACATACGCAAACAAGCCTCTTTGGTATGAATTTTCACCAATTCCACCAGCACCTAAAACTCCAAGTCTTATCGCATCTGTTGCAAGTCCTGATAAATATTCTTTTCTTGATGAATCCTTTTCACCAACTGCCATATAACTTTCATGTTCTAGTGGCTCATATATAAAATAATGAACAGGAATGGTATGCATTCTTCCATCTCCACCCATTTTATTTACATATTCAACCTGTGGTATGGCCTTAAAACTATGTGCTGTTACTTTTACTACATCTGTATTTCCATTATTAGATTCTGTTTCAACCTTTAATATACAATCTGTAGAGCTTTCAGGGTGAGCAAATACCTTTCTATTAAAGGAATTAGCCATTACCTCTTGTTCATAACATGTTACATTATCCTTATATACATCTTTATAAATATAATCATCAGATTTATTTAATTGATATATTGGGATTGAAATAATAGGTAATAAATCATAATAAAAGCTTTGGAAATATAATTCTATATAGCTTATAAATTTATTTCTTGCATCCTCATATGAATAATTAATAAATATATTAGGATTTGCATCATAATTAAATGATTGTGAATGTCTTGATTGAACATAATTTAGCATTTTATCTTTATTAAAATACCAATCATCTCCATAAGGCTTAGGCTCCCTAATTAATTGAATTAAATTCTTTTGAGCAAGAGGTGTAAATAATAATCTATATTCAACCTCATTATTCCTATCAATACCTTCATATAATGATTCAAATTCTAAATTACCAAATACTTGATAATTAGTTGTTGGATCACCATCCATTAATTCTCTTTCAGCCTTTTTGTTAAACTGTTTAGATTCCTTTTTAACCATCTTCGCTAACTGCTTATCATCTAAGCCTGAAGCTCCAGATGGCGCTCTTGAAAACACCAAATTAGGGGCTGCGTCATTCGCATACATTAAATATGTTAAATAATAATATGTAGGGCATGGTCTTGTGACAGACGCTGTTAGAGTCTGGGTATGATGAACTACTCTTGTTCCATCTTTTGTATGAACTGTTGTAGTCCAATGGATAGTAATACTTCCAGTGTATGTCTTTTGAAACCAGCTTTGTCTAAAATCCTTACATATCATAAAAGGATTTCCATAAATTTCACCAGATTGAACAAAAGCTGTTGATGTATCATCACTTGGATCATATCTTAATCCATATTTTTCATATAACTGCTGAAATCTTTTAGGATTAAAGTTTTTATCTAAATGAATTAAATCATTTGATTTATTGATAATAGTTGCCGGAATATTCCAATCATATAAACTATTTAGGACTGACATTTGATTATAAGCTAGTTGTTTTAATGCTTTAGCTGCTGAATCTAGTTTTCTCATCATTTCTTTTAGTGGCTTTAACTTTTTTCTTACAGCTGATACTCTAATAATTATTAAAGTAATTAATAGAATAAAACCTGTTATAGCTACTATAGAGGATATTATCTTATATATCATTTCTTCCATATATAATGTATATCCCAAGGACATAGCGCCAAGTAAAGTTATAACACCTGAAAATATAATAAAGAATGTCCAAAGATTACTAATCTTTCTAACCTTTTGTTTTACAGATTCATTATCTTTAAGCTTTTCTCTATATTTTTTTACTGTTTGACTATTGGCTTCTACATCAATGCCAGATTTTTGAGTTAGTTCATCGAAATATTGAATTGCGTTATCTTTGACTTTATCCTTTAGAAAGTCTTTATAGGCCTTAAGAGGCTCTATTAGATCATCTGCCATTCTATCACTCCCTCTCAAAAATCAAGTTTATTATAACATTTTTTTGTTAATATTTATATAAAATATAAAAAATCTAGACTCAATGGTCTAGATTTCTAAATCATTTAATTTTTTATTAATATTTTTATATTCTAATTTGCAATCATTAACTAAATTTTCTAAAACTTCTTTTACAGTTTTAATTTCTTTAATTAAACCAGCATCTTGTCCCATCATAAATGAGCCTGTCTTTAAATCTCCAGCAACAGCTCTTCTATGTGAATCTACAGTAAGCTTTTCAAGTTCTAATCTATCAGCTGCCTGTTTTTCTAATTCAATATAATTTCTAGCTAATTCATTTTTATAAATTCTTACACCAGCACCAAAAGATCTTCCTGTAATAACAGTATCAATATCTCTTGCCTCGATAATAAGATTTTTATATTCATCTGAAACTGGTGCTTCTTTTGTCGCAATAAAAATAGTACCTGCCTGAATACCTTCAGCCCCTAAAGCTAAGGCTGCACAAAATGTCTTTCCATCAGCAATACCTCCTGCCGCTATAACAGGAATATTAACTGCCTCCTTAACCTGTGGTACTAAAGCCATTGTTGTAATATCTCCAACATGACCACCAGATTCCATACCCTCTGCGATAACCGCAAGAGCTCCTGCCCTTTCAGATCTTATAGCTTGGGCAACACTTCCAATTACTGGAATAGTTTTTATATCATGCTCATTAAATAATTTAATGTATTTATTAGCCATTCCAGCTCCTGTTGTAACAAAAGGAACCTTTTCTTCAATAATTACATTAGCTATTTCTTCACAATATGGACTCATTAACATTAAATTAACACCAAAAGGATTTGATGTTTTTTGTTTACAAATCCTAATTTGTTCTCTAACCCAATTTGCATCATTACCTCCAGAGGCAATAACACCAAGTCCACCAGCATTAGATACTACTGCGGCAAATTTACCATCAGAAATATTAGCCATTCCACCTTGGATAATAGGATATTTAATTTTTAATAATTCATTAATCATTATTAGCTCCTATATTTTCTTGTTGATGCGATATGATATAAAGAATCTAGGTAATCCATATCTTCTGCATCAATCTTAAAATCAACATCTAGATTATCAATAATTCTTTCCTCATGAACTGACTTAGGAAGTGGTAATGTATTCTTTTCAATACAATATCTAATACATAATTTAGCTCTTGAAGTATTATATTTCTTAGCTAAATTATCTAAAATATCCATATCTGTTAATTCACCAGTAGCAAGAGGTGAATAAGCTTCTACTAATATCTTATTATTTTGACAATATCTTGTTAAAGGCGCTTGAGTATTTCCTATAAAATATCTAATTTGATTAACCATAGGAACGAAATTAGTTGCCTTAATTAAGCTTTCAATTTCATCCTCATGGAAATTAGAAACACCAATCGCTTTAATTAAGCCTTGATTATATAGCTTAATCATAGCCTTCCATACCTCAATGTTTTCATTAGTATAATCAGCCCCCTGATTATCCCAAGGCCATGGAGCGTGGATTAAATATAGATCAATATAATCTAAGCCTAAATTCTTAAGTGACTCATAAAAAGACTCAATTGCTCCATCATATGTCTTAATATTGGCAGGAAGCTTTGTAGTAATAAAAATATCTTCTCTTTTAACTTTAGAGTCCTTTAGGGCTCTACCTACAGAATCTTCATTTTCATATACATATGCTGTATCAATATGCTTATATCCAGCCTTTATAGCTGCCATACAAGCCTTATATGTATCTTCTTTTGAAGACTGCCAAGTTCCTAAACCAATCTTAGGAATTTTTACACCATTCGATAATACATAATATTCATCTTTAATCATGTTATCACGTCCTTTATCTTAATTATAACATAAAGAATTAAAATAGAAGGAAAAATTATAACAAATAATTATCTTACAAATGCTCGAATTAAAATAAATAAAATAATAGATAATACTCCTCCGGCGATAACACATGCTAGACTTATAATTTGATTATAATTATATAATGCTAGCCCAACAAAAATCGCATTAAAGGAAATAATAGCTAAAAGGGCTAAAATAGTTAATTTAAAATTAGATATTTTTGAATGTGATCTTTCGATTGATGACTTTCACATTATAAACTAACCCCCTTAAATGCTATAAAAAGAATTATACCAACTGTAATTACTTCTACTAATATAGATAAATAAATAGTCAATGAAAAATAGAATTTATCAGTCTTATGATGAAATAATATTCTTCCAACTAAAGCACCTACTGCTCCACCAAAGGCACTAAAGCCAAGTAATGTACTTTCTTTAATTCTATTCTTACCTTTTAAAGCCCTATTCTTATCAATTCCATACATAAAGAATGTAATTAATGATATAAAGGTTAATACAAAAATATATATAATTAAAATCATTTGTTCAAATGTCATATTTTCCTCCACAAAAATAAACTGCCAAAAGGCAGTTCATTTATTTATTATTTTTAATCTTGTATCCTAACAATCTAGATACAGTTATAGCTAAGGCAATATCTTCATTTTGCCATATTCTTTCAACATTATATTCAGCAAAAATCATATACCCATAAAACTCATCTTTATATACTATTTTAGAAACAAGCATTGAATAAATACCTGTTTCATCAATCAAATGATGAATTTGTTCATTATTTTGGTATACATCAGTAACTGAACTAAATACACAAACATTAAGATCATCTAAATACTGATCAAAATTATTAACAACTACGTTTTCTTTTCCTTCTAATTCATATTTATCATTAATAAAAAATATATCACTTATCTTTGTTACTTTTTTAATGTAGTTAAATGACTCATGTTTTAAATAATTTAAATCAGATCTAGACTCAAAAATATTATATATTGCGTTCAATGATATTTGAATTGGTTCTTTAATTAATTTAGAAATATCAATATCCTTATGCTTTTCATGAACATAAATGATAAAGCAATTTCTACCCTTCATTTTTCCTCTATATAAAGCTTTATCAACCTTATTGAATAAATCATCAAATTCAGTACCATTATTAGGAAAATTTACTGTTCCAATTGTTCCTGTTATTAAAAGATGTAATCCTTCAACAATAACAATTCTTTTAAATGGTCCAGAACAATCAAAATCGTAAAATCCTTCGAGGTATTTATGCATACTATCATAGTCATTATGTATAAAATCAATAATTATGAATTCATCTCCACCATATCTTCCAACAATTCCAGTATCTCCGACCTTATCAACTATATTTTTAGCTGTTTCTTCTAATACTAAATCACCAATATGATGACCATAATTATCATTTATTTGTTTAAAATTATCGATATCTAATAAAATCATAGAAAATGGCTTTCCTTCTTTTATTAACGCTTCGATATAAGTCATTATATGACCTCTCATAACAGTTTTAGTTAAGGGATCTAACAAATTATTAACACCATTTTTTTTAATTATATCTTTAAAAACAGGACAATTGTTAAATGAATCTTTTGTATACATAAATTCACCTCCTTATAATAAAATAAAGTCCACATAAAAAGTGGACTTATATTTGCAACTGGCTGCCATTTTAAAGGCCCTATAGCTTTGCGTCATACAGTTATCCCGTATTTTGCCACTTTATATTTAAATTATCTCTCTAAGTTATATAATACTACTTTGTTAGGAAAAATTCAAGTTTTCATCATTTTATGACTCTAGAGTCATGACATGTAAAATAGATAATTTGATAATGAGATGAAATATCATTCATTAGATTTTTACATAAATCTAGTTTTTCATCATCAAAATTGACAAATGGATCATCAAATATTACAAATGGTTTTTCATTTGGATATAGACAATCAATTAATGCTAGTCTCATACAAAGTGTAATAATTGTTTGATATCCTCTTGAATATTGATCTATTCCCTTTAATCCATTTTTAGTAATGAATTGGAATTTGAAATTAACATCAATATTGTATTCCTTATTATTCTTTAATAATAATGATACATATTTATCAACGCTATCTTTCATTGGCTTAACATATTTTTCTAATAATGATGTTTGGGCCTTCTTTAGATAAGCTTCTGTTGTAATTAAAACATCATATTCATGTTCTAAATTCTTTATTTCTTTAGTTAATTCTTCTTCCTTTTCAACCAAATCATCAAGCTTGATTATTTCTGATTCATATTCGACTACCTTATTAGATTTTGTAGTTAATTCTTTTGCTAATTCTTGAATCTTTTGTTCAATATCAGCAATGATTGAATTTAATGAATCAACATCAACTTCATTTTCATCAATATCTGATAAGCCATGAAGCGCTATATATTGCTTATAAGATGTTTCTTTAAATACTAAATTATTTTCAATTTCAGCTTTTCTTCTTAAGTGAGTATTAAGCTCACCAATTTGTTCTTCTGTTGTAGGAGCTGTTGTTTTAAATCTCTTTAAGAAATCTTGAATAATAGTTTCGTATTCCTTCATCTTTCTTTCAAGCTTAGAATTCTCTTCTTTCTTATAAGAGTTTTCTACTTGAGCTTCCTTATATCTTTCAAGATTACTCTTTACTGTATATAAGTTATTTGAAAATTCAGATGAATATAAATGGAATCTACCAAAGAAATCTCTAATTTGTGATTCTATCTCTCGAAGCTCAAAATCATAATTCTTAACCCTGGTATAGCTTGCGGATTGATTATGAGAATAATTTATGAATACTAATGTTAAACCTAAAATTATTCCAAGTAGGGCAACAATCATAACAATTATACCAATATTAGTAAATAATTGTTTATTAACTGAATTACCTAAAATACCAATTAAAAGTGATATAACACCACATACAAATACAAATCCAGAAACTATTAAGGCTGCAACTCCAACAATAGGCTTAGTCTTTACAGGCTCTGCCGTATGAGCATTGATTACACCTTTAATATTTTGATATTTTTGAATCTTTTTAGAAATATTATCAATTTCTTCATTTGTAGGTAGGTCATCTTTAAAGCCTAAACTATTTTTGAATTCATCAAGCTTTTCATCAGAACCACTTTCATGTTGTTTAATTTCATATTCATACTTTAAGGAAATTAATTCTTTATTCTTACTTCTTATTGCTAAAACATCTTCAGCAGTAAGATTAATACCATTAAATATTTCATTATTCTTATCTAGTGTTTCTTTAGTATTTTGAATATCTTCATAATACTTTTTAGCAACAGCTAACTTTGTTTTCTTTTCTTGTTCCTTTGAATATTTAATTATCTTTTCATTAATTTCTTTTTTCTTTTCATTTAATCCTGTAATTTCAGATTTAATAATATCAATTTGTTTTTCAATATCATTAATACCTAAAAGCTTATTATTACATTCTTCAATTTCATTTTGGATTTCAGATAATTCACGCTTTTTATCAATGATTAAACCCTTTTTAGAATTCATTCTTAAAAGCTTAGATTTATTATTTAAAATCTCAACAGCATCATCAAAACTTTGTGAATCATTTGTACCACCAATTAGATTAGCAAGCTTAGCTTCAATATCAGAACCAAAGCCTTCTTCTAATTCCTTTTGAGGAATGAATACACTTCTTTCAAAAGAATCAACATTTAAATTTAAAATCTTTTCACCGATATTATTTCCAAAATCGACTTCTAAATTAGTTTGTAGATCATAAACATTTAAAACATCATTAGAGGCTTTTTTAGGATCAAATCTTCTATCAATTCTATATTTCTTGCCATTGACCTCTATTTTCATAGTACCGCCAAAAGAACTTTTGTTATTCCATGGAGTATATCTTTCTCTTTCAGATTTATTAGTAAATCCATATAGCATTGTCTTAATGAAAACAGTCATGGTAGTTTTACCCCAACCATTTTCTTCATATATAGAATTCATCTTAGGAGTGAAATCGAATAAATAATCTGATAGCTTTCCGAAGCTATCAATATATAATGATAAAATCTTCATTCTATATTTCCTCCTTCATTAAAGCTTTAATACCATATTCAATTATTTCATTTTTCTCATCAGGAGTTAAATCATTAGATTGTAATACATTTCTAATAAATTCACCCTTTAAAGAAATATCATTTTCGTAATCCTTAGCATTTATAGCAATCTTAGATTCATCTACTACCTTCGCGAAAAAATAATGTTCATTTAAATATTCATTTAATAATTCTATTTGTTTCACTAAATTAATATCATAATTTCCAATTAATCTAACCTTAACCATGTCCTTATCAGGAATAGAATTAGTTTTTAGACTTACATTCTTTCTTACATCAATCCAGCTATCAATTCCAGTTATGTCAATGACAACCTCATGTAATTCTCTTTTTGCAAAAGGAATAAATTCTGAATCTAATTTATTATTTTCAATATTGATTAAAACAAATCCTTTAGGACCAATTTCATCAAATCCTCTTCCCTCAGGGCAACCAGGATATACAAAATATCCATCATTATCAATAGATCCCTTTTGGAATTTATGAATGTGTCCTAAAGCTAAATAGCTTATGCCTTTTCCTTTTAGGTTATTCACATTAATACCACTACCACGAGAACCAAGTGGTCCATGCATAATAACGATATTGATTTTTTCTTTATTTAAGAATAATGTATCATATAAATATTTTTCACTAGAGTCATTATAATTAATTCCAGTGATATCACATTCTTTATAATTAATAGTTTTCCATCTTTCATCAAAGATATATAAATTCTTAGGAAGTGTTTCTATTGATTCAATAAAAATATCTTCATCATGATTACCAGAAACATATAAAAAATCGATAGATGGATTTAAGGCTATACAGTTAAGAACAAATTCCTTTGTCTTAGTTGATATTCTAGACTTATCAAACATATCTCCAGCAATAATAATAGTAGAGACACCATTAGCCTTAGCATATTCAACCATTCTTTCAAATGTTGCCAATAATTCCTTTTTTCTATCCTTTGCCTTTAAAGCATCTAGATTTGTTTCTAATTTTGAATCAAAATGAAGATCTGCAGTGTGAATTATTTTCATATTTTTCTCCCTAAAAATATCGTATATTTATATTATATAATATAAAAGTCCTATTTTGTAGTATAAAAAAAATAAAAATCTACCGAAGTAGATTTTATTTATTTAATATCTTAGCTAATTCTTCGATTTGCTTAATATTTTCATCTGATAATGCAGATTTAATTGTTATACCATCTAATAATGTAATATCCTTGAAATTAGCATTAATGAAATCAATAATACACTTCTTAGCAGTAGGCGCCCATGTACCATTTTCGATTATCGCAATAGTTCTATTTTGATATCCTCTTTCTCTTAATGCGTTTAAGAAATCTAACATCTTAGGATATATTTCATTACAATATGTAGTAGTTGCTAAAACAAGATATTTATTTTCAAATGCACCTTCAATTGCTTCATGAAAATCGTCTCTTGCAAGATCAAAAACATCATAATCCTTTGTAATCTTATCAGCTAACATTAAGGCTGCCTTCTTAGTATTTCCATATACTGAAGTGTAGGCAATACTTACAGCGTCTGCCTCTGATTCGTATTTAGACCAAATATTATATAAATTAAAATAATAATCTAAATTTGAATCTAGAACAGGTCCATGAAGTGGTCTAATAATCTTAATATCAGTTCCTGCTAACTTTTTGAATAAATTTTGAACAGGAAGCCCATATTTTCCTACAATACCAAAATAATATCTTCTTGCCTCACAAGCCCAGCCCTCAGGATCATCATAATCTAGAGAACCAAATTTACCAAATGCGTCAGCTGAATATAATGATTTGTCAAAATCATCATAAGTCATCATTACTTCTGGCCAGTGAACCATAGGTGCGAAAATGAATTTTAAATTATGCTTACCAAGTGATAAAATATCATTTTCTTTAACAACCATTTCATTATATTTTAGATTAGGGAAAAATTGTTTTAACATTTGGAATGTTTTTGTATTTCCTACTACTAAAATATTAGGATATTCATTAACTAATGCTTCTATTGAAGCTGAATGGTCGGGCTCCATATGATTAATAATTAAATAATCTGGCTTCTTACCATCTAATGCTTTTTTAATATTATTTAGATATTCATCCCTATAATTAATATCTACTGTATCTAAAATAGCTATCTTTTCATCAATAATTACATAGCTATTATAGCTAATTCCATTTGGAACGATAAATTGACCTTCAAATAAATCAATAGTCTTATCGTTTACGCCTACATATTTTACCACCGTTTTATACCTCGTTTTCTTAATACTTGTTATCTAAATTATACTATTAAAAATATATATTTTAAAGTTATTTATTATCGTTCATTAATAAATAATTTGAAATAGCACAAATAGTTTTTGCATCCTTAATTTCATTATTCAATATCATCTTTTTAACCTTATCTAAGGAAATAAACATTGGTTCAATAAATTCATCATCATCTAAATGTAGAGAGCCTTTAGATAAACCACTAGCTAAATATAGATGTATCTTTTCAGAAGAATAACCACAGGTAGGATAAATAACGCCTAAAGAAATTAATTTTTCTGCCTTATATCCTGTTTCTTCTTCTAATTCTCTTTTAGCTGCCTCATATGGGTCTTCATTTAATTCAAGCTTACCTGCAGGAATTTCATAAATAATTTCATCATATGCATATCTAAATTGTCTGATTAATAATACTTCATTTTTTTCATTGACAACTAATATAGCGGCACCACCATTATGTCTTACTATTTCTCTATAAGCTTCTTCATTATTAGGACATATTACTTTATCTTTTACTAAAGTTAAAATCTTGCCATCATATATAACTTCTCCGCTTATTTTCTTTTCTTTCATATCCATAAATATCACCAACATAATTTTATCATTTTTAAATATAAAAATAAATATGGGAAGAATTCCTCCCATATCTTATTGGATATTATCATTTGATTGATTTTCTTCTGTTATTATTTTTCCTTCTATTTGTGAAGTCTTTTCAACTTGTTCTATCTCCTCAATTATTTTATTCTTTTCTTTAATATCTATTCCATCAAAATTTAATGCTGATACTTCAGGCTCAGGATCTGTAAAATACATTCCCTTATATCCTTTTTTTCTAACATGTAATAAGAAAATTAATAAGAATGTTAAAGATACAACTAGAATAATTATATTAGAAATACCCATTGATAGGCCGGCACATAATGTTGGATTATCTTTTAAAGGCCCTGCATGTAATATTAACAATATTATAATTCTAGAACCAATTCTTGATAAATTTAAAATAGTAGATAGTTTAGTTTGACCATATCCATATAAAAGACCTAATACGGCCGCGTTAATTCCAAGGGCAGGAATAGATAATGAATCAAATACGAATATCTTTTTAATCATATCACTAAATACCTCCATTGCCCCATCTTTAGAATTTAAGGCACTGAAGATATCAGTTAATGGATTAATTAATACAAAAAACATTAAAGCCCAACCAACTATAGATACAATGGTCGCAAGAATAAAGGTTCTTACAAATATTTTGAACGCTCTTTTCATATTACCATTGCCTAAGTTTTGAGAAACGATAGATGATTCTGCTTCCTCAAAAGAATTTGTAGGTGATGTGATAAGACCACTCATATTATTTGAAATACCTAATGTTCCAACAATTAATGATCCTTTAACAACTAATACATCAGTAGCTTGTAGTTCATATGATGCATCCTTTACAACTTCTTCTCCATTAATTCTTACAATATTAATATCATTCCAATATGCACCACACATACCATTAACAACAACCTTGCCTAAATTCATTACGAATTTACCTAAGAAAATAGGTATCGCAAGCTTTAAGATTGGAATAACATATAATTTTTTAGGTCTCATCATTGGAATAGACAATCTTAAGATGTTTTTAGGTCTAAACATATAATAAAGACCAATTATAGTTAAAGAGGCTTGAGCTATTACAGTAGCTATTTCTATAAAGATAATATCTTGAATATGAATTCCATATACAAATAGACAGCTAAGTCCTAATTTAACAACTAATACTACTACATTTAAAATTAATACAATTTTAGAATTACCTTTAGCCTTTTCAAGACCAATAAATACACTATTTACAGTTACAAATGCTAATTCTAGCATCTGTAATCTAAAATAATTAATACCAAGTTTTCTAGAATCATCTGCAACCTGGCATAATCTTAAAATTGGATCAGCAAGTGGAATAACTAAAATAGCTAATATAGCTGATAAAATAATCGCTAATAAAAGTAGATTTGATGATGAAAACCTAGCATTCTTTACATCTCCAGCTCCATAATATCTAGCAACTAATACGCCACCACCAGCAGCAAGTCCCGCCCCAAAGGCAGATATAGCATTTTTAATTTGGGCGATAGATGATACTGCGTTTTGGGCAGTTGTTGAAATAGATGCACAAATAATTTGATCTAATACTGAATACCATGAATTAAACATTTGATATACCATTAGAGGGACACAAATCAAAATAATTGTTTTCCATAGATTACCCTTAAGTATCATGTTTCTTCTCTCTACTTCAGTCATTCTATCACCTACCTTTTTCAACCTTATTATACTCTTATAATTATATCGCATAAGGAAAAATTAACACAATTATTAGAAAATAATAAAAACCCAAATCAAACCTTAAAATTCAATTTGGGTCACTATTTATTGATTATTATATATATTAACTCTAATATTGCTAAATGAAGTGGATATGAAATATAAAATAAATATTTTAGATTATA